>JBEEPA010000167.1:0-2744 GCA_041191385.1 Bacteroidota bacterium
CTTTACAAATAAGTATTTTCCTAGTGTTGCTAGCTAAAGAACTATCTCTATCCACCCGAAAAAACTCTGAGGATAAGTATAAAGGTGATTTGATTCATTCAATAAAAATATCGTATTTATCTAAAAGGCCTGAAATTCCAGAAAGAGAAAACTTTGATTTTTTGATTCGGTTTGTTTCTGGGTTGATTGAATAGTTAAATGAAGTTCTAAAATCTACTTTTTCGATTATGGTATTATCGAAAGTAGCTCCTAACAAATCGCATTCATAAAATCGCGAATCTGTTAAGTCGGATTCTGTAAAATCAACATCATTTAGTTTAGTATTTTTGAAAATTGTTTTTGTAATTTTCAATTTGTAAAATACTGAATGAATTAAGATGCAATTATCAAAGTAAAATGAAAGTCCGATTTGATTACAATTATCAAAACTCAACCCAAGCATTTTACAATCTTTAAATTTAATATCACGAAACGCAGTTTGACTTAATTTTGCTAAACTTAAATTACAGTTTAAAAATGTACAATCCGAAAACTTAAACCCAGATAAATCGATATCAGAAAAATCGCAATTTTCAAAACTACAATTTTCGTATTCACCTTTTTCAAAAGTATTATCTTTAAAATCTACTTTTTCAAAGCTTTTATCTTCAAAATACACTTGTTTCATAATTTACCAGAAAAATCACCAATTTTACTCCCAAAAATAGATAACATCTTGGGATTGTTCTTTTTGTTTTAATATAGAGATTTGGATTTGATTTTTAACTATTTGATAAGCTAAAACTTTTGGAAAGGCTTGTGAACAGTGTTTAGAAAATAATCCAAGAGAATTTCCGCCTACGTTTTGTAATATAATCCAATCGTTTTCATTTACCTCGGGTAAATGGATTTGGTTTACTAAAAAATCTCCTCCATAACACAAAGGACCAGCGATGGCGTACTTTTTCACCTTGTTGCTTTTTTGGTGCTGCAACACACTAATTTCACCTTGATATTTATCGTTGGTGTAAATTTCGCGAACAAAAGCTTGACCGCCAAAATGGCAAAGAATTAAATCTTTGTCTATTTGATCTTTAATAATTTCAACTATCGACGCAGCAAAAGCAGCATTTTGATAAACAAATCTACCATATTCGGTTAACAAATGATATTTCCCACTTTGTAGATTAGGGATTTTAGCAAACAATTCTTTAGAAAAACTATTTAAATTGCAACTAGCCGCCAAACCACCACCAATGTTAATGCTAACAATTTGTTTAGGATACATGGTGTTAATTTTTTCCGCCAAGTGATACACTTTTTCAATCCCTAAAATAGTAGGCGAAAAATCTGTAAAATTAGAACCCGTATGCACATGTAAACCTTTTACAAAAGGATATTTTTGGATATAAGATAAGATTTCGTGTTCCTTAGAAATTAAGTGTCCGAATTTAGAAAACTGATTGGCTGTTTGTAAATAATTAGCTGTTTGAATCTCCACCAACGGATTAATTCTAATCGATATAAAATGTTTTTGATAAACATCATCAAATTTATCTAACTCTCTTAAATCGTTTACATTAACATGAATTTGCTGGGTACAATTATCTAACAATTTAATTAAACGTGGAGTTTTTAAAGGCGCATTTATTACAATTGTTTTAGCATTAGCTTGTAAAGCCATTTCGAATTCAATTTCCGATGCACATTCTAATCCCATTCCATTTTGAACAGCAATTTTCAACAATCCTAATAAAGGAGCAGTTTTTACAGGAATTGTATGTGATGAATTTTGGGGAAACGAATTTTTAATTAGTTGATATTTTTGAAATAAAAATTCAAGATTATAGAAATACAATAACCTATCTTCTTCCGAATCAATAAAATTATTCTGTAAGGCGAATTCTAAAACTTCGGCAGAGTTATGCATTACTGTAATTGGTAAACTTTATTTTTTATTTGATCTAAAATAAAAATATCCGCATCAAACGAATCTTGATTTTCGATAATGTCAATAATGTTTTTTGCACCGATTGCAACTCTTAAAAATGATCCGTTTTCAAATTCAACAGGCTGGCCGATTGAAATTTTCACACTTTCATTATTATACAAAGCGTTTTCAAGAACTAAGTAATTACGAATTTCGATTAATTTATCCTTAGAATAATATTCGTTGGTATAAGGTGATTTTATTCGGAAGGAAACAATCGAATTAAAATTCCTTATACAAACCGGCATTACTTCAAAAATAGTGTTGTTTTTCTCTAAATAAGTACTTACAACATTATTCCAATCGTTTATAACCTCGTTAGTTGCATTTCCAAATTTAAAATACTTTTCCATAACTTCTAAAGCAATTTTCCAACGCATAAATAAACCATTACAATTCATTGAATAAAATTGATTTTGAAGAAATGGCAAGCTTTCCGGTAACATTTCTTTCGAAAAAATCCTAGTGAAAAAATCAGGAATAAAGTGATTATTACTTTTTTCGATTATTTGATTTTGTATATTTTGAGGAACTAATAGAGCTGCACAAAAAGGTGGAGCACCAAAAAATTTACTTCCTGTAATCATAACCATACAATCCTTAGCCAATAAATCATTTAATAATTCCCTATCATTTCTAAATTGGCAACAATCAACTACTACTAATTTATTGTTATAATTTTGTAAATCATTTAAAATAGCTAAATCATCTGCAATTCCAGATTTACTACAAATATTTAAGTTAACAATTAAGTTATGATTTTGATATTTCTCCT
>JBEEPA010000168.1:0-3199 GCA_041191385.1 Bacteroidota bacterium
AATTCCTACGATTACCCAATCGGTATTTGCAATTAAGTTTCCTCTAGTATTGGGCATTAGTACAATTTTAAATTTAATACGTATTCTTCTGTTGCCATACGTTTAATGGTTTTATATAAATATTTTTCAACTAATAAACTGGCAATAGGAGCAGATATAGCACCTCCCTTACCGCCATTTTCCACAAAAACAGCCATTGCAATTTTAGGATTTTCTCTTGGAGCAAAACAAATAAAAATTGAATGGTCCTCACCATGAGGGTTTTGTGAAGTTCCAGTTTTACCACAGTAATGCAAACTATCTATTTTTGCCCTTCTTGCAGTACCACCGGATTCCTCAATTACCCATTGCATTCCCTCATGAACAATATCAAAATACTCAGGATTTACTAAAGTTTTTTTCTTTGTTTTTTTATAGTTTAATGTACTATCGCCTATAGCTTTTACTAAATGAGGTGTGAAATAATGTCCTTTATTAGCTATTGCTGCTGCAATATTTGCCATTTGTAAGGGTGTTAATGAAAACTCCCCTTGTCCGATGGATAAGGAGTATATCGTTCTATAATTCCATCTTTTCTTGCCATATATTTGGTCGTATTCTTTAACATCAGGTACGTTACAATCTTTTTCGCCGTGTAAATCAATTCCTAATGTATTTCCCAAACCAAAACTTCTAGCCATTTTTTCCCATTCATCAAATCCAAATCTAAAATCATCCATATTTGCATTTCCTTTTCCTAGGTTAAAAATACTACGCACTAAATGATAGTAAAATGGATTACAAGAGTGTTGAACACTTTGTCTTAAATCTAAAGGAGAAGGATGATCGTGGCAACCCACTAAACTTCTATCACACGAATATCTAGTGTTGATATTTGCTACACCCATTTGAAGTGCTATTAATGCTTGCATTGTTTTAATAATAGAGCCAGGAGGCTGACAAGATTTTAGAGGACGTTGAAATAATATTTGATTAGAATCACTTTCTAGAATTTTATAATTTTTACTATATTTTCTACCAACTAATAAATTAGGATCGTAAGTTGGTGCAGATACCATTGTTAAAATTTCGCCTGTAGATGGTTCGATAGCAACAATAGAGCCCCTTTTATTTTGCATTAAAAATTCCGCATATGCCTGTAAATCTCCATCAATACTAATATGTAAATCTTTTCCTGGATTTGGAGTTTCGTTTAGTTTACCTTGAAGATAAGGTTCGATTAAATTACCATTAATATCACGTAAAAAATAACTAAAACCTTTTTTACCTCTTAAGTAATTTTCGTAATAACTTTCTAATCCCGATTGTCCAACATAATCATCCTCATCATAAAATTCATCTTTATCCATTTGCCATTTGTTTACTTTGGAAATGTAACCTAAAACCGCAGCAGCTGCTGTAAATGGATATTTTCTGACAGTACGATCGTTAACAGATACACCTTTAAATTGGTATAGTTTTTCTCTAATTCGTCCAAAATCTTCAGCTTTAATAAGGGATTCGAAAACTGAAGGTTTTACTCTAGAGTAATTTATAGCTTTTTGCGTTCGAATTAAAAATTCTTGTAAACTTACATCTAACAATTCGCAAAATTTAGCTGTGTCAATATCTAATTTTTTAGGCGTGATTAAAATATCGTAAGCTACTTCATTTTGTACTAATGGTAAACCATATCTATCATAAATGTTACCTCTAATTGGATATTGAGTTATTTTAGTTATTGCAATTTTTTTAGCACGTTCTAAAAAAGTATCTGTTAAAACCTGAATATAAAATAGCCTAACAATATATATTACAGCAATGGATAAGAAAAATATTATAATAAAATTAGACCTATTTTCTAAACGTTGCATTACAATTGTTTTTTAATAAAAATGGCTTGTAAAATTAACATTAAAAACAAACTTATACTAGCTGAAATAATTGTTTTAATCAAATTATCAATAATATAAAAAAAGGAAAACACCTCGAAGTTAAAAACTAAAAAATGGTGAATTAGGGTAAGTACCCCAGCATAAATTAAATATTTTTTTATACCTAAATTATAAATATTTGCTTGTAAGTTTTCATCTTCTAAATCGGGAGGTAATAAGCTATTTAATAATAATGGTTTAAAAAACACCATAGTTGTGCTGGCTAAAGCATGTATTCCAAAAGTATTTGTAAAAATATCAACATACAATCCTAAACCAAAGGCAACTACTAAATTCATCCACGAAGGAAAATTTTTAGGCAAAGCAAATAAAAATAAGATATACACATACGGGAAAATATAGGAGCTAATACTAACTTTATTTAGTATAGTAACTTGGATAAAAAACAAGCCAATTAATGCGATAATATTTTTAATAATTTTAATTACCATTTATAAATTCTGAGGTTTTTTCTTGTAATTCTTTTAGTTCTTTAATATCCATGCTTTCAATTATATATACATGATTAAGTTTATTAAAATCTTCAAAAAGTTTCACTTTTAAATTATGCATTTGTTGGTTATCTCCAATTTTTTTATCCAACACTCGTCCAATTAAAATCCCTTCTGGATAATATGCACTAAAACCTGAAGAAACTAGAGTATCTCCAATTTCGATAGCAGTAGTTAAAGGTATATCTTGAATGCTTGTTTGTGTATGGTTTTTTCCATCCCAAATCATAGTTCCAATCGCATTATTTTTTAAAACTCTAACAGATACACTTGCCTTTGAGTTTAAAACAGAAACTGCTGTACTGTAATTTTTTCCTGTAAATAATATAAACCCAATTACGCCTTTATCAGTAATGATACCCATTTCTGGTTTAATTCCATCATACTCACCTAAATCTAAAGTTAAAAAGTTATCTTTTTTGTAAATGGTATTTTGAATAACTTTTGCTTTTTTGTAAGTAAATTTTTGTTTATAAAGGCTGTCTGATTGGTAAATATATCCACCATCAATTAATTTAAGTGTATTGGGAAGTTGAGCACGTAATTTTGCATTTTCTTCAGCTAGCAAGTCATTTTGTTCTTTCAACGTTAAATATGATTCAAAATCATGAATTTTCTCATAAATTTTACCGCTAAAATTATTGGAACTATTTACCCAATAGCTATTTTGATAGTTTTTATATTGAAAAATCATATACAAAGCGCTTATTTCCAACATAATAAATAGTAGGATGTAATGATTTTTTAATATTATTTTGAATAAATTTTTCACTT
>JBEEPA010000169.1:0-2690 GCA_041191385.1 Bacteroidota bacterium
GAAACCGAAGTGTAGAAGAAAATTTAGCCTTATTCGAAAAAATGAAAAATGGCGAAATTGAGGAAGGTAAAATGAGCTTACGTGCCAAAATTGATATGGCACACACCAATATGCACATGCGTGATCCTATCATGTATCGTATTCGCAAAAAACACCATTACCGAACAGGCGATAAATGGAATATTTATCCAATGTACGATTATGCTCATGGAGTTTGTGATGCAATTGAAGAAATAACTCATTCTATTTGTACCTTAGAATTTGAAGTACACCGCCCTTTATACGAATGGTTTAATTTAGCTATTCCAACACAAGCGCAACCTCAACAAATCGAAATGTCGAGATTAAACGTTAGCTACACTATAACCTCCAAACGTAAATTATTACAATTAGTTGAAAATAATGTAGTTGCCGGTTGGGATGATCCGAGAATGCCTACAATAAAAGGTATGCGTAGAAGAGGTTTCACTCCTAAATCAATTAAAGATTTTTGTGCTAAAGTGGGTATATCTAAAAGAGAATCTGTTACGGATTATGCATTGCTTGAATCTTGTTTACGCGATGATTTAAATAAATCTGCCAATCGTGTTATGGCGGTAATGGAACCATTAAAAGTTACAATCACAAATTATCCAGAAGGTAAAGAAGAATGGTGCGAGGCAATTAACAATCCTGAGGACGAAAGTGCTGGAAAACGTTTAATTCCTTTTTCTAAAAATTTATTTATCGAAAGAGAAGATTTTATGGAAGATGCACCTAAAAAGTTTTTCCGTTTATCTTTGGGTAAAGAAGTTCGTTTCAAATACGCTTATTATATAACTTGTAATGAAGTAATTAAAGATGAAAACGGGGAGATTGTAGAGTTGTTATGTACTTACGATGAAAAAACAAAAGGTGGCTGGAGTGATGATGGCCGACAAGTAAAAGGGACTATACATTGGCTTAGTGCAAACCATGCTTTATCTGCACAAGTAAATTTATACGACAGATTGTTTTTGATTGAAAATCCTGGTAAGGCAGATAATATTTTAGATGCTGTAAATCCCAATTCTTTAGAGATTAAAAATGTATGGGTGGAACCTAGTTTGGCTACTTACCCAGCGGAAAGCAAGGTGCAATTTGAACGTACGGGATATTTTTGCATCGACAAAGATTCTACCGCCGATAAATTGATTATCAACAGAACAGTACTTTTAAAGGATACATGGAAAAAATAGGGACGATACGTGTTGAGGGAGTAAAAATTTATGCTTTCCACGGTGTACATCCGCTCGAAAATAAAATTGGGCAGTGGTACACTGTGGATTTAAGCATAGATGTTAATACTAAAATAGCAATGGAAGAAGATGATTTAAATGGTACAATAGATTACGAAAAATTGGTAAAAATTATCCACCATCAAATGAAAATCCCTAGTAAATTAGTGGAACACGTTGCGGACAGGATTGTAAACGATGTTAAACTATATTTTCCACAATATTTAAATGGTGTTATAACCGTTACAAAACACCACCCTCCTATTGTAAATAGCATACAAAAAATGCAGTTTAGTTATAGTTTTTAAATAGTGTTTACAAGGGACTTTAGGGACTAATGCGACAATTGGGCCAATTCGTAACTTTGCGTTTTTCCTTTGCGAACTTTGCGTGAAACCAAAACTAAGCTAACCCAAAATCTAATCCTTTAATGCACTTTTTAAAATTCGGTTTATCGTTGCTTCTTGTAACTTTTTACCGATAAAAACCAACTTAGAAACATTATTTGTATCCCACAATCCAAATTCTTCAATGGTAAACCTTTTACCTGTGGATTGTACTAAATATTGCTTTGCACTACCCTGTATTTTTATCAATCCTTTAATACGGTATATTTGGTGACTATACAACAACAAAGTAACTGATAATAAATTTTCCAATTCTTGTCGGTTAAAAGCCTTTTCGGTTTCAAATAAAATCGATTCAATATCATGTGTGTGTGCATGATGATGATCATGTACGTGTTTATGTCCACAACTCTCAGTATGCGTTTCATCTGCTTTATGATTACAAGTAGATTTTTTAGGCAACACAGGCTCACTCCATTGCAAACGGTTATTTTGCTGAATTTCATCTAAGCTTAATTCACCATGATAATTTATGATTTTTGCCAATGGATTTAATTTTTGTATAATTTCCAGCAAAGTATTGTAATAATCTTCTTGTATAAATTGCGTTTTATTCATCACCAAAACATCTCCAGCAACAATTTGTTTTGCAGCCTCTTCGGTTTCTTTTAGTCTATCTTCAATCGTTTCACAATCAATTACACAAATTATATTTTGCAACTCAAAATAATCTACAATCATATCTCGCACAAAAACCGAAGCCAATTTACTGCTATCTGCCACTCCAGTTGCTTCAATATACAAATGATCCGGACGTTTTTCCTGTTTAATTAAATCATACAAAACACCATATAATTCGGTATCTAATGTACAACAAATACACCCGTCGTTTAGCTCTGTTAAATCACCATAATTTTTTTCGATTAAACTTCCATCAATAGAAGTTTCGCCAAACTCATTTTCGATAATGAAGTTATTTTTTGATTTATTAAATTTCAAAAAATGATTTAAAAAATTAGTTTTCCCTGCCCCCAAAAACCCCGATATTAAAGTAACTTTTATTTTTTCCATATCCTTATACTAAGTA
>JBEEPA010000170.1:0-5011 GCA_041191385.1 Bacteroidota bacterium
CATGTGCCCAAGCTTTATAATCGTAAATATCTAACTCAAACAAAAATGCATACCTTGGACGGGTGGTTAAAAAATCCGAATGATCTAAGAAGGATTGTATAGGATTATTATATACCCTAAAACATTCATTTTTTTCATCATCATCTTTATGAAACGCTTTACCCGTCCATCCAGCATGACATTTTATTCCGAAATGATTATTTGCCTGAACGGCTAAATTGCTGTTACCATACGAACTTTCCAACATACCTTGCGCCATTTTTATGCTCGCTGGTATACCTGTTCGGTTCATCTCTTTAATGGCATCGTTACCAAAAATTTTAATATAATCCTCAGGTGTATTTTTAGTTTGAGCAAACAGTAGAGCACTGAAAAGCAAAAAAACTAGAATAAAATTTTTATGCATATCCTTTTTGATTTAAAATTATTTAATTTACCTCAACATAAAAACTTTATTTTTTTGTTTTACCAACATTTAAGCGTTAAAAAACAATATATTTCCTTATTCAATGTTAACTTAATATGAAATTTTCTGATAGTTATCAAAAATAGCTTGAGTAGGAAATATTTTTTATTAATTTTGAGCATCTTATTTTTGAAAAAACCATGGAGTTTAGAAAAACAGAAAAATCGAATTTAGAAAATAAACGTACAGTTTTCTTTTTGATAGGGCTTGTAGCAGCTTTAGGTGTTACTTATGCCTCATTTAATATTAAAAGTTTTGTGGATAGTGTATATGATTTTGATATGCAAGTAGAAGAAGAAATCATTGATTTACCACCAGTTACTACTCCGCCACCGCCACCGCCACCGCCACCACCTGTTGCGCCACCACCCGTTCAGCCAGAAATTGAAATTGTAGATAAAGAAATTAAAGTTGACATTGATTTTGAAGATGATATCGATAATTTAGAAATTCCTGAAGAAACAGCTCCAGAAGTGGAAACTAAAGAAGAAGTTTTAGATGATGTACCTTTAGTTTGGGCTAGTAATTTTCCTCATTTTACAGAATGTAAAGATTTTAAAACGAACGATGAACGTCATCAATGTACCCAAAAATTAACTCAGAAAAAAATTATGGAATGTTTTGTTATTCCAGACATTGATAGAGAAATGGGAATTAATGATTTAATTGTTGTGCAGTTTGTAATTGATAGAAATGGGAATGTTACTGCTCCGAATATTTTAAAGGGAATAAATGAAAGATTAGATAAAGAAGCTGTAAGATGTGTAAATAAAATACCTAAAATGATTCCTGGTTCTAACTTAGACAAACCTACATCGGTACAATTTAACTTACCATTAAGAGTTAGTATTCAATAAAAATAATAAAAACATTATAAACCGCTTATTAAAATGATAAGCGGTTTTTTTATATCTAAACTTGTAGTTATTTTTGAATAAACAAATAAAAAAATATCATGGGAAATTACATTTTAATTGGGGCAATCGTTTTAATCGTTTTATGGATTGTTAGCATTTACAACAGATTAGTTGCATTAAGAAACAATAGAGAACAAGCATTTGCAGATATTGACGTTCAGTTACAACAGCGCCACGATTTAATCCCGCAATTGGTTGCCAGCGTTAAAGGTTATATGCAACACGAAGAAGGTGTTTTAACTAAAGTAACACAAGCACGCCAAAACGCAATAAATGCTAATGGTATAAATGAAAAAATTACAGCCGAAAATGAGTTGTCTGGCGCTTTAAATGGATTAAAAATTCAGGTAGAAGCATATCCAGAATTAAAAGCAAACCAAAATTTTATTCAGTTACAAAACGAAATTTCGGATGTAGAAAATAAATTAGCTGCTAGTCGCAGATTTTTCAACTCCTCTACAAAAGAATTAAATACTTCTGTTCAAAAATTCCCTAACAATCTATTAGCAGGGATGTTTGGATTTAGCATTCAGCCTTTATTCGAAATTTCTTCCGAAGAAAGAGCAACAGTAAGTAAAGCACCAAAAATTGAATTTTAATGCAATACATAGGTATATATCAACAGCAAAAAAACAATAATTTTAAGTCGGTACTTTTACTTTTAGCCTTTCCTTTATTGGTTTTGGCTTGTGTATGGGCGTTTTTTATATACGCATATCCTGATAATTTAGATTTTGCTTTACAACAATTTGTAAACATAGTACCAGTTGTTTTAATTGTGGTAGCTTTTTGGTTTACAATTGCCTATTTTGCCAATACTTTAATGATACAGTACGCTACAAAATCGGATACTTTAAGTAGGAAAGAAAATATGCGCGTGTACAATTTAGTAGAAAATTTATGCATTTCGCAAGGAATGCAAATGCCAAAAATTAATGTTATAGAAACGGATGCACTAAATGCTTTTGCAAGTGGAATCAATAAAAAAACATACACAGTAACACTAACACGAGGAATTATAAACAAACTTAACGATGAAGAATTAGAAGGTGTAATAGCACACGAATTAATGCATATTAAAAATCACGATGTTCGTTTGTTAATTATCTCAATAATTTTTGTTGGAATTTTTTCTTTTGTTGTTCAGGTTGCTTTTAGAAGCTTATTGTATGGCGGTGGTGACCGGAAAGACAAAAAAGGAAATGGAAAAGCAATGTTGGTAATATTGTTGATATCAGCAATTGCTTATTTAATTTCATTGTTGTTTAAATTTGCATTATCAAGAAAAAGAGAATACATGGCAGATGCTGGTGCAGCAGAAATGACAAAAAACCCAAGAGCTTTAGCCAGTGCTTTAAGTAAAATTTCGGGAAACTCAACTGTTGAAGATATACAAGGAGATGTACAGCAAATGTTTATCGACCATGATAGTTCTAAAAGTTTGGCAGGTGGTTTAGGAAATTTATTTGCCACACACCCTCCTATTCAAAAAAGAATTCAAATTTTAGAGCAATTTTAACAAAAGTGAGGTTGTAAATAATTTTGTACATAATCCTTTACACCATCTTCCAACGAATAAAAAGGAGCTGTATAACCAATCGATCGTAATTTTTGCATATTTGCTTGCGTAAAATATTGATATTTATCTCTAATATCCTCAGGTGTATCAATAAATTCGATTACTGGTTCCATATTTAAGGCAGTAAAAGTTGAGATAACTAAATCTTTAAACGTACGAGCTTCACCCGTTCCAACATTGTATAAACCAGAATTTTTTCGGTTTTCCATTAAAAAAACAATAATATTGGCAACATCTTTTACATAAATAAAATCACGAAGTTGTTCGCCATCCTTAAACTCTGGCTTGTGCGATTTAAACAACTTTACTTTTCCATTATTTTTAATTTGATGAAAAGCATGAAAAATTACACTTGCCATACGCCCCTTATGATTTTCCCAAGGTCCGTAAACATTAAAAAACTTTAAACCAGCCCAAAAAAATGGTTTTTTATCTTGTTGTAGTGCCCAAATATCAAAATCATTTTTTGAATCTCCATAAGGATTTAAAGGTTTTAATTTAGGTACAATATCATGATTATCCTCATATCCATATTCGCCTAAACCATAGGTAGCAGCAGAGGATGCATAAATTAGGGGCAAAGCAAACTCAACACAAGCATGCCAAATAGCTTTAGAATAATTTAAATTTAATTCATTAAAAATATCACGATTAAACTCTGTGGTATCTGTTCGTGCTCCCAAATGAATAACCATTTGAACCATTCGGTGGTTTTCGTTTAACCAATCGATAAAATCTTTACGATCAACTAATAATTTGAATTGCGCAGATGTATAATTTAGTTTTTTATTTTCAAAACTAAAATCATCCACTAAAACTAAATCTTTATAATTTAATTCATTTAATTTTTTAACTAAATGTCCGGAAATAAAACCTGCAGCGCCAGTAACAATAATCATAATTACTCAATTAAGGAATCCACTTTTGTTTGGTAATCATCAAAGCTTCTTGTACGGTAATTCGCTCTGCTTTATTGTAAGCAGTAACAAACGGACCAGGAATTTTATTATTTTGTTTAACTTCTTCCCTTCTATTTCTAGCTTCTTCATATACTCCAAAACCTCCAACAGTAAACTTATGCCAACCTTCGTGCATGTTTACATAAATTTTTTCGTTAAACTGATGATTTTTTACAAAATAATCTGAGTTAACCGGACGTTTAGTTGCACAAATTTGTACTCGGTAACTAACCCCATCAGGCATTTTTTCTGTTTGATTAGCAGTAGAAGTTGCAGTATTGTTTTCTGCTTTAGGCTTGGAAGCTACATGATTTGGTGTTGATTTTACAGTTGTAGCTTCTTTTTTAACTTCAGTTTTTGTAGCTAAAGTGGTGGTTTCCGATTTCGCAGGAGTTGTGTTTTCTTTTTTAACTTCAGTTTTAGCTACTGGCGACTCTGATTTAATTGCTTTAACCGGCTCTGATTTTGTAGCTGGAGTTGGATCTGATTTTACAATTGGCTCAACATTTTGAGCAGGAGTATTTTTTAAGTTTACTTTATCAGAGGGAATTACATATTGTTTTGTATCCTCACCTTCTAAATAAGTAAATAAACCTTCTACAAAAAAGGAACCTTCTGTAATTTCAGAATCCGCTATAATTTCATACTCTACCATAAATTCATCTTCTGCAGGTAAAGTCATCCATAAAAACTTAACCTGATTGTTGGAAAAGCTAAAAACAGCACCATTATTTTGCACCTCTTTAGCCGTAAATCCTTGCGGTAAAGTTTCAATTAATTTACCTAAACCATTGATATTTTTTTTAAACACACGAACCTGAACTCTGGATTTTTCATTAGGTAAAAAAGTAGATTTTGTTAATTTACGCAAACATTTTATACTTGCCACAGCTTCAACATCTTGTTTAGGATTTACCGACGAAATTGTTTGAGATTCGGCAACAATAGCATTTTGGGTAAATTCAATTTTATTGGTTTTAATCTTTTTCTCTTTTCTTTCATTACCCACTAAATAAGTTACTACACCTTTAAATTCGGTTGAACCAGCAAAAGTAGCATCGCTATATACTTTTATTTTCACCTGAAACTC
>JBEEPA010000171.1:0-2745 GCA_041191385.1 Bacteroidota bacterium
AGCTTTGGCAATATACTAGAGTTTAATATAGAATCAAAACAAGAAGATATAAAAAATGTTAAAATAAAAATAGATTTAAACGATCTTATAAGAAACATATTAATAACTAGTATTGATTCATTAGAGATAAAAGAAATAGAGGAAAATGATATAAAAATTATATTGTCATGGCCTAATGTAAATTCTATTAATTTTTTTTATAATTTGTATTTTGCGGAAATTTCTAGCGAAGAAAAACTATTAGAATCTTTACCGGAATATATTGATTCTATTATAATAAAGAACGAAATTTTAAAAATAAACGAATTCACACATGATCAGAAAGAAAACATTTGTGACAAATTACCAATGTCTCTTCAGACCAAAATACAAGAATCTATAATAAAAAATATTAATAACTTGTTATCAAAGAACATATTTAACATACGACAATTGGATGACGAAAAACTTAATTTTTATACACTTTCTTTTATAAGAATTTTAAAAATGATTTTTTCACAAAATCCAAGAAGGATATATGAAGAAGTTTATATATTGTCTAATTTTAACTTGGATTCAAATTATATTATGAGTTTAACACCGATAGAAAGAAAATTATATTTGTCTTTTGTTGAATCGCAACAAAAGAGTAATCAACCAAAAACCGATCAAATAGATCAACAAATGCATCAACATTCAAGCGCAGTAGATAATTTAGCAGTTGAATTTGGTGACACACCGCCTAATTAATATATAATATATATGGAAACACAAAATTTAAATAGATTTCAAGATGCTTTAAAAATACTTGACGATGTATCAAATACATTTATTTTAGATGTTTGGATACCTTCTAAACAAACTATCCTAAAATTTAAAGAAATTGATGCTAAACAACAGAAAGAAATATTAAGATCTTCTATGAAATCATCTGTATACAATACAGAGTTTATAAAAACTTTTTACAGAATATTACATGATAATTTGTTGAACAAGGAAGATGAAAATGTATTGAATGAATTATCTATTTTCGATAAAAATTTTATTATAATTGCTTTGAAATCAAAAATTTCCAAAGATCTTGAATTAGTTTTTGATGAAAAAGAAAACATTAAAAAGAAAATAAATTTAGAAAATATATGTAAAAGTTTTAACACATATACACATCCAGATAATTGCATCGTTGTGCTAAAGCAAAACGAAACAGAGATTAATGTGACTGTTGGACTACCAACAATTGAAACCGAATTTCAATATGAAATCGAGGTTCATAAAAAAGAAAAATCGATAGACGATGTAAAAAATACAGAAGATATTCAAAACATTGTTACTGATGCATTTATAGGCGAAACATCAAAATACATTAAAAACGTTAAAATTAATGATATAGATATTAATTATGAATCATTTTCTTTTTTACAAAAAATAAAAATTGTTGAAAAATTGCCAAGCGGTTTAATACAAATGGTCTTGGAAAATGTATCCGAATTCAAAAAAAGTATAGATGAGTTTTTAACAATGGTAGTAGAAGAAAACGGTAAAACATACAAAAAAGTTATTTCTGCTGATAATCTAATGTTTTTGAGTTAAAATAAAATTATTATCTAAGTATTAGTATATGACTGATACTGCCGCGTTGGAAGAAATTTTATCTAAATTCTCTGGAAATAAAATAGATTCCAAGGAATTTTTGAATTTGTTGCTAACTTCCGATGAAAATGGAATTGATTATTTACAAAATCTTAAAAAAGAATTTAAAGATAATTATGTCAATCCAGTCTTCAAAAAAGTCACAGATCACTATAAAAAATTAGACAACAAATTAAAAGATGAAAAGTCAAAAAAAGAAATTTTAGATGCAATAAATGATCCACTCGATGTTGTTAATTTAAATAAAGAATATAAAGAAAAGACTAAAAAAATTTTAGATAAAAAGTTAAAAGATCTTTCCGATAATATCAGAACAGAGGCAGAAACTAACACGTCAAACGCTGTTAAATCATCTGTATTGTCTTCAATATTACCAAAAACTCAGCCTCAAGTAAACGAAGAACAAAAAACATTTACTCCAAAAGAAAATGTTGTTTCTTTGTCAGAAAATACAATTAATAAGTTGGTTGATATTTTTGGTGGTTTGAATTCTAAAGTATTAAAAACTGAACAAACTACGGATCAAACTGGATCTGGTGGAGGATTCCTAGAATCTTTAGGAAAATTTTTACTTGTCGGTGGTGTTGCCGCTGGTCTTATTTCTATGTTTTGGAGTAGCCATATAAAACCATGGCTAGAAGAAAAAATTGGTGTAAAATTAGACATATTAGATAAATTTGAAGGCACAATAGAAGGCATTTCTAAATTTTTTACAATGGGTGGTTTAAAAATAACAGGAGGTTGGCTTTTCAATATAGTTGGAAAAGCATTTACAACATTTGGAGAATTGTTAGAGGGCAGTTTAAATGCTATATTTAAACTAGGATTTGGAAATGAAGTTGTAGAACAAGGCGCAAAGGCAGCACCAGCAGTTTGGAAAACACTATTGCCAAAGGTTGCTGGTGGGATATTTAAAGGCGTTGGGTTGGCATCTTTAAAGGCTATTCCAATTGTTGGTGCATTGATTAGTTTTTATTTCGCATATGATCGCTTTCAAAAAAACGATACCATAGGAGGAATTATTGACATATTAAATGGTATCGTAGGATTTATACCATATGCTGGTGTTCCTTTGTCTTTAGGGCTATCTGCCTTGAATGCATTCCTAGATTATAA
>JBEEPA010000172.1:0-6881 GCA_041191385.1 Bacteroidota bacterium
TATCCAAATTTCATTAACGATCTTCAAAATTATAATGCTAATGAGGAAAATTTTATAATTGGAATTAAAAACTCATTAAAAAATAGTGCTGATATTAGTATGGGACAAATGCTTTTTTTAGATGGGAACACTATACGTGTAAAATTAAAATTAGTGTATAATAAGGATATAAATTTTAACCACAGTATAGGAGTTTTTGCATTTTACAAAGAAATACAATCTGCACAAACAACAAATTTAGGTAACGAAACTAATTTTGTGCACCACAATGTTTTACAGCACAACTTAACCAATCATTACGGTAATTTTTTAAACTCGGCAAAAAAAGGTGATGAATTAGAATTAGAATATACTTACTCCACGGGCTCAATTGATTTAAGAGCTTTAGGAATTGCGAGTGTTGTATTTAAATTGGATGAAAACTCTAAACCAATTGATGTTTTAAATGTGATAAGTAATAACTAATTTTTACTTTTAAAAACTGGTACTGTTGAACAGGCTTCACCAAACATTAAAGATTGAACTACAGGCTGTAATTTTGTAGTAATTAACATATAAGCACTTTCGGGAATTTCACCACCACAACCTTTAACAATTACTTTTTTACCTAAATACTCATTAGCATCCATTTGCTCCAATGCAGTTCTTAAAATTGCACCTTCCAAATGAGCTTTATTTCCGCGAACAATTAATTTAGCGTAAGGGTTTAATTTAGAAACCAAAACCATATATGCCCACAACGGTATAATTGCATCCACACTACAGGTTATACCTACAAAATGATTTTGATATGCACTCCAGTTGGTTTGCTCTAATTTTTCTCTAAAATCCTTTTCTTTTAATATTATTCCTTCAAACAAATAATCTTTAAAATCAACAATCGAACGTTGTCCTTTTAATACAAAATCGTTTAAATCTAATTGGATTAAACCTGATTTTTCTACTTTATTTTCAATCATAATAGTAAATAATTAAATCATTCCTAATTCAATTTGAGCCTCTTCACTCATCATACTTTGATCCCAAGGTGGATCAAAAACAATATCCAAATCAAACGAACGAACCAATTCCATTCCGGCAATTTTTTGACGAATTTCAGCTGGCATACTTTCGGCTGCCGGGCAGTTTGGTGAAGTTAAAGTCATTTCGATATGCACATCACTATCATCAGTAATATGAATATTATAAATTAAACCCAATTCATAAATATCAACAGGAATTTCGGGATCATAAACAGTTTTTAAAACCTGTATAATTTGTTCTTCTAAATCTTTTTTAGCCAAATGATCCATAATTACTTATTTTGTGTGTAATAATGAGCAAACAATTTTATTTTATCCATCATCCCTACTAAACCATTACTTCTGTTAGGAGACAAATGTTCTTTTAATCCAATTTTATCAACAAAACTAAAGTTATAATTTGCAATAGTTTCTGGAGATTCATCATCTAAAATTTTAATTAGCATAGCTATAATTCCTTTTGATATAATCGCATCACTATCTGCATTAAATCTCACTTTACCATTTTGTAAATGAGCAACTAACCATACTTTACTTTGGCAACCTTTAACAATATTTTCCTCTGTTTTATCTTTGCTATCCAATCCTTTTAAATCTTTTCCTAACGAAATAATATACTCGTATTTATCGGTCCAATCCTCAAATAAATCAAAATCACTTAACAATTCTTCAACTTTTTCTTCAATAGTCATTACAGTAACATTTTTAAAGATTTTTTAAGTGAAGAAACAAAAATATCAGCTTCTTCAAGTGTATTGTACACTGCAAAAGATGCACGAGCAGTTCCAGAAACACCCATGCGATGCATTAAGGGTTCGGTACAATGATGACCAGTCCGAATTGCAATGCCCATTTGGTCCAAAATAGTTCCAATATCATAATGATGCGCTTGATTATGCACAAATGAAATAACACTAGATTTATTTTTAGCTTCACCAACAATTCTTATTCCTTCAATTTTTTTTAATTCCTCTTGTGTATATTGCAACAAAGTATTTTCATGCTGATGTAGCCACTCAAAATCCAACAATTTTAAAAAATCAACAGCTTTTCCCAAAGCTATTCCTCCGGCAATATGGGGAGTTCCAGCTTCAAATTTATGAGGTAAATCGTTGTAAGTTGTTTTTTCGAAAGTTACAGTTTTAATCATATCTCCACCACCTTGATAAGGTGGTAATTTTAACAACCATTCTTCCTTACCATATAAAATTCCTGTGCCAGTTGGGCCAAACATTTTATGTCCCGAAAAAACGTAAAAATCTGCATTTAACTCTTGTACATCAACTTTAATATGTTGTACACTTTGAGCTCCATCAATTAAAACTGGAATATTTTTTTGATGAGCTAATTCAATTATTCTTTTAACCGGATTAACAGTTCCTAAGGTATTAGAAACATGAGTTAAAGCTAAAATTTTCACCTTATCAGTTAGTAAACTTCCTAAAGCAATCTCGTCCAATTCTCCATTGTCTAAAACAGGAATTACTTTCAATTTAGCGCCAGTATATTCACATGCCAATTGCCAAGGAACAATATTTGAATGATGTTCCATTCCTGAAATCAAAACCTCGTCGCCTTCCTTTAAAATTCCTCTAGAAAATCCATTGGCAACCAAATTAATTCCATCCGTAGTTCCTTTGGTAAAAATAACTTGTTTAGCACTTGGGCTATTGATATAGTTAGAAATTTTTTCTCTGGCTTCCTCATAAGCGGAGGTTGCAAACTGACTTAAATAATGTACACCTCTATGAATGTTCGCATTATAAGTAGAATAATATTCGTTTAAACAATCGATTACAGACTGCGGTTTTTGAGAAGTTGCTCCATTATCTAAATACACTAAAGTTTTGTTATTTACCTTAGTATTTAAAATCGGGAACTCGTTTCGCAAACTGATAATATCCATCGATTAATTTAAGTTTTTAAAGTTTTGTTGAACTAAATTCCTAACATATTCTTGCAAACTTTCGGATGAAATATGATCTACCACTTCACCAATAAATGCATCTAACAATACTTTTTGTGCTGTGCTTCTCCTAATTCCTCTAGCTTGTAAATAAAATAATGCTTCCTCATCAAATTGCCCGATGGTACAACCATGACTACATTTCACGTCATCAGCATAAATTTCTAACTGAGGTTTTGAATTAACCTTTGCATCATCTGTTAAAATTATGTTCGCATTACTTTGAAAAGCATTGGTTTTTTGAGCAGCTTGAGCAACCAAAATTTTACCATTAAAAACATTAGTAGCTCTATCATTTACAACACTTTTATATAATTCGTTAGATGTACAATTGGGCTCTATATGCTCAACATAAGTTTGATTATCCAAATGCATATCGCCATTAATTACAATTGGTGCATACAAATCAGCATTTGCTCCTTTACCTAAAAGTTTAATGTTTAAATTATTACGAATTAAACTTCCGGATACTGGAACAGTATTTACAGATAAATTTGCATCTTTAGCAACTTTTGCTTGGATATAATTTATGTGGCTAGCACTTGATTTATTTTCGTTTTGTATTATATCTAAATCTAAGTTTGCACCATCCATCAAGAATATTTCGGATACAGAATTTACAAAGCTATTTTGAGCATCCAAAGATGCGTATGTAATAATTATATTTGCTTCAGAATTTTTCTCACTTATAATTACATTTCTTGGCATGGAGCAAACATCATCACCTTCAATCAAATGTAAAATATGGATAGCTTTACTCACTTTTGTATTTTTCAAAATTTGAACAAAAGCACCATCTTGCCCATAAGCATTACTTAAGTTAACAAAAAAAGATGCATGATCTACAGCAACACGATTATAATATTCTGCTAAAATTGCTGTATTATTTTTTTTAGCGTCATTTAAATTAGTTAAAACGATATTTTCATCAGCTATTCCATTTGTAGAAGAATATTTTTCAGAAAATATTCCATTTATAAATACTAATCTGAAAGCATCTAAATTAGGTATAAAATTACTTTCAATTTTTTTTGTATCTAAGTTTACAAAATTTTGAGGCTTAAAAGAAGATTTAGAAATTGAACGAACATTTGTATATTTCCAATCTTCCATTTTGTTTGTAGGAAAGTCCAAATCCTTTAATCTGCTAATTGCTAGCTCACGTATTTTGATAAAGTCTTTAGGTTCAAACGAAAAATCTTGATTTTCGAAAGGTAATAAAAACTTATCTTTATCATTTAAAACTACAGTTGCCATTCTTTTTTTTTAAATTTAAAAATTAGTTTTTCAACCAATCATATCCTTTTTCTTCTAATTCTAAAGCTAATTCTTTTCCACCTGTTTTCACAATTTTCCCATCACTTAATACATGAACAAAATCCGGAACAATATAATCCAACAATCTTTGATAATGCGTAATCACAATAAATGCATTTTCCTTAGATTTAATTTGATTAACTCCATGAGAAACAATTCGCAAAGCATCGATATCTAAACCAGAATCGGTTTCATCTAAAATCCCTAATTTAGGATTCAACATTGCCATCTGGAAAATTTCATTTCTTTTTTTCTCCCCACCCGAAAAACCCTCGTTTACTGAGCGATTCGCCAATTTACCCGACAATTCCACCAACTCTTGTTTTTCTTTTAACAACTGCATAAATTCTTTAGTAGGTAAAGGCTCCAAACCTTTATATTCTCTTACCTCATTAACCGCAGTTTTAATAAAGTTGATATTAGAAACACCTGGGATTTCAACAGGATATTGAAAAGCTAAAAATATACCTTCCCCTGCTCTTTCTTCTGGAGCCAATTCCAATAAATCCTTATCTAAAAATTCAATACTGCCCTTAGTAACTTCATACTCTTCTCTACCGGCTAAAATAGATGCTAAAGTACTTTTACCCGATCCATTAGGCCCCATAATAGCATGAACTTCGCCAGCTTTAACTTCTAAGTTTAACCCTTTTAATATTGCTTTGCCATCAATTTCGGCATGTAAATTTTTAATTTTTATCATTTTTTTTAAATTTTAAATTATCCTACAGATCCTTCCAACGAAATTTCTAATAATTTTTTTGCTTCAACAGCAAATTCCATTGGTAAATTATCCATTACATTTTTACAAAATCCATTTACAATTAAACCTATTGCTTTATCGGTTTTAATTCCACGTTGATTACAATAAAACAATTGATCTTCACCTATTTTTGATGTAGTTGCTTCATGCTCAACTTTAGAGCTCGAATTTCCATTTTCGATATATGGAAAAGTATGCGCACCACATTGATCGCCAATTAACAAAGAATCGCATTGCGAAAAATTACGGGCTCCAGTTGCTCCTTTAGCAATTTTAACTAATCCTCTGTATGAATTCTGACTTTTCCCTGCCGAAATTCCTTTAGATACAATTGTACTACGGGTATTTTTTCCTAAGTGAATCATTTTAGTACCTGTATCAGCTTGTTGATAATTATTGGTTACAGCTACACTAAAAAATTCACCTACGCTATTATCACCTTTTAAAATACAAGAAGGATATTTCCAAGTTACTGCTGAACCCGTTTCCACTTGAGTCCATGAAATTTTGCTATTAACTCCAGCACAAATTCCTCTTTTAGTTACAAAATTATATATACCTCCATTACCTTTTTTGTCGCCAGGATACCAGTTTTGAACAGTTGAATATTTTATTTCTGCATTATCCATTGCAACTAATTCCACAACAGCAGCATGTAGTTGATTTTCATCACGCATTGGGGCTGTACAACCTTCTAAATAAGACACGTAAGCATTATCATCTGCAACAATCAAAGTTCTTTCAAACTGCCCTGTATTTGCTTCGTTAATACGGAAATACGTAGATAATTCCATCGGACATCTTACTCCTTTTGGAATATAACAAAATGAACCATCACTAAATACTGCAGAGTTTAGAGCCGAATAGTAATTATCTGCAACAGGTACCACGCTGCCAATATATTTTTTAATCAAATCAGGATATTCATGAACGGCCTCACTAAAAGAACAAAATATAATACCTAATTCCTTTAATTTATCTTTAAATGTAGTTTTTATTGAAACACTATCTAAAACTATATCTACAGCCACTCCTGTTAACATTTTTTGTTCATCCAATGGAATACCTAGTTTTTCAAAGGTTTTTAAAATTTCTGGATCAACTTCATCTAAGCTATTTAATTGTTTTTTTGGTTTTGGCGCAGCATAATAAATTATATCTTGAAAATTTGGTTTTGGATATTTCACCTTTGCCCAATTAGGCTCTTCCATTTTTTTCCAAGTTTCAAAAGCTTTTAATCTCCATTCTAAAAGCCATTCAGGCTCATTTTTTTTGGCAGATATATATTTTACTGTATCTTCTGTAAGCCCCTTAGGTGCTAATTCACTTTCAATATCCGAAGTCCAACCATATTTGTACTCTCCTGAGGTTGCTTCTTTAATAATTATATCTTCCTTAGCCATAATAATATTTTATAATGAAAAACTTTCTCCACACCCACAAGTACGAGATGCATTTGGATTAATAAAAACAAAGCCTTTTCCATTTAAACCTCCTTGAAAATCTAAAGTAGTTCCAGCTAAGTATAAAACACTTTTTTTATCCACAACTAATTTAGTTCCGTTATCTTCAAAAACTTTATCGTCTTCGTTAATCACATGATCAAATTTTAAATCGTATGATAATCCCGAGCAACCACCTGATTTAACTGCAACACGAATAAATGAATCATTTGGATAACCTTCGCTTTGTATAAGTTTCAAAGCCTGATTTTTAGCGTTTTCTGTTATAGATACCATAGTTATTTTAATTTAGATTTATTCTAAACAAGAACAAAAGTACTACTTTTATGGTATTGTAACAAAGAAAATCA
>JBEEPA010000173.1:0-9091 GCA_041191385.1 Bacteroidota bacterium
TTATCATGTATGGAATAATTAGACAAAGCAGATTGATTGTATCTTAAACCAATACTCAATTCTTTATCATGAAAAACCAAACCTAAACCTCTATTTTCTAATATATCCGAAGGTTTTTGAAAACCAAAAGATTGTATTAAATTGTTGAAAGATGTGTTGTTAAATGAATAAAAAGTATAATTAAAATCCAAATGTACTAACAAATCATCTTTATCTTCATCTACAAAAACAACATCCAACTTACCTTTTTTTTCTTCGTTTAATTTACGCTTATTAATTACAATAAACTGAAAAGCATCTTTAACCTGAGCAAAATTTGTATCGTTACTCACTTTAAAAATTCTAACTTCGTTATCCCCAACCTGTTTAGTTAATTCGCTTACCATAAAACCATCGGATTTTTTGCGAACAAAATAACCCGACAAAGGATAATAGCTACCTATAGAAAGTACTTTAATTTTAGAATCGTTTGCCAAATGAGTTTCGCGAATACGATTAGCTAAAGATTTAAACTGATGTAAATCGCACCAAGCATCGGTAATATTTATGGAAGTATGGCATCTGCCAAACGAACCTAAGAAAGTTTTATTTGGATATAAAGAAATTAACTCTTTAAATTTTTCTGCCATATAAATTTCGCGCATAATCCATTCCTGATAAGCACTTTCCTCTTGAAAAGAATACCATTCTTGTCCTTTATCCAAGCCTTCTAAAATTTGATTAAACAAGATAAAATTTGCACCCAGATACACCTTGTAAACATCCTTATATTGTTTATAATTACTTAAAATATGTTTAAGCGTTTTATTACCATTAAACTGGTTTTCGCCAAACAACTTTCGTAAATCAGGATTGTTTAAACTATCCGTTTTCATATTGGCAAAAGTATAATCGTAATAGCCCGCCATTCCGGAGATAGTTTCTATGCTAATAGCAATTTCTGAAGGCGCAGTTGTTTTGGGCAATAATTTCCCTAAAACTTTAAACCCATTTTGTAAAGAACGCTCTATATCAATACCATGAACCCTAACTTTTGAGGAATCGGAACGGATGGAGTCATTAAAATTTTTAAGTGAAGTAAACAAATCGAAATAGGTAGGGAAAACATAATTTTCGAGTGTTTTTTTAGCATCTTCATCCCCATCAACGATGTATCTATTTATTAAATATGCTGAGCTTGTACCTTGCTCGATTAAAATATCACGCAAGCCAATTTTTTGATTTAAATACGCAAAAAGCTTTAGTAACAATTCCGAGTTACTTTTGCGGTAACGATGATCCTCACCTATAAAAAAAACTTGATTTTTTAAAATAGCACTATCTAAAATAGATAAAGCCGAGAAATTATCAATTTTGTTTAAATCCAATAAATTAGCATTAACTTTAACGGTTTCTGATTTACTGTTTTTAGTTTTTTCATCTATATCCAATTGTGCATTTTGAGCAAAACCAACATAAGAAAAACAAAATATAAAGAGATATTTAAACATATAGGTTATATTAGATAAACAGCCTCAGAACCTTTTTCTAAGCTAACCTCGATATGTTCTTTTAAGGTTGTAGACATTGTTAAACCAACAAAATCTGCTTGTATAGGAAAACGATTGTGGTTACGATCCACTAAAACCAAAGTTTTAATCCATTTTACATTGTAACGCATAAAATAAGTAGCACCGTAAATTATGGTTTTACCCGAGTTACAAACATCATCAATCAAAATAATCGTGCTATTTGTAAAATCTTTATCCAGAGTACAAGTAATTGTATCTGCCAAAGGATTGTCCTTGTTGATATAAATAGAGCAAACATTTACATTTAAATTGCTTATTTTTTTTAATCCATCTGCAATTAATTGAGCTAAAATATTGCCATTACCTTCAATACCACATAAAATTATTTCTTTTTCCAAAAAACATTTTTCGTGTACTTCATGCACCATTCGTTCAATTTTTTTCTCGATGGATTTACTATTTAAAATCAGCGATTTTTCCATAATTTATTTTTTTAACATCTCGGCGTACGCCTTAGCAAAATAAGTAATAATAATGTTTGCCCCTGCCCTTTTGATACTAAGCAAAGTTTCGGGCATAGCTTTATCAAAATTTAACCAACCATTAGCACAAGCCGCGCTTAACATAGCACATTCCCCACTAACATGATATGCTACTATGGGTAATTTTTGATTTTGTTTTAACAATAAAATTATATCTAAATAATGTAATGCAGGTTTAACCATTAAAAAATCGGCACCTTCTGTAACATCTAAATTTGCCTCAATTAACGCTTCTTGCGCATTTGCTGGATTCATTTGATACGATTTTTTATCCCCGCTTTTTGGAGCAGAATCTAGCGCATCTCTAAATGGACCATAAAATGCACTAGCATATTTTGCTGAGTAAGATAAAATACCCACATTGCTAAACCCTTCGGCATCTAAACATTGGCGGATGTAAGCTACACGCCCATCCATCATATCACTTGGGCCAACAATATCAATTCCAGCTTTAGCCTGAGCCACTGCCATTTTGCCTAAAATTGGCAAGGTAGCGTCGTTTAAAATTTGTCCGTTTTCCACCAAACCATCATGGCCATCACTATTGTAAGGATCCATAGCAACATCACTAATTAAAGTAATATTAGGAAATTTGTTTTTAATAGTAGAAATAGCTTTTAAATAAAAATTATCCTCATGATAACTGTAAGTTGCGGTTTTATCTTTTAAATTTTCGGGAATAGCCGGAAATAAAATAAAAGCATGTAAACCCAATTGCACACAATTTTCAATTTCGGTAAGTAACAAATCCAAACTCCATCTAAAATTTCCTGGTAAAGAATGAATTTCTTGTTTAATCCCCTCCCCTTGCACCAAAAACAAAGGATAAATTAAATCGTTAACCGAAACAAAATTTTCTTGAACCAAATTTCGAATACTTTCCGAATAACGATTTCTACGTGGTCTTTGCAACATTAATTAAAGTATTAATCGTTAGTTTCTTCAGTTATTTCAGTATTAGTTGTTGTATCACTTTCGTCAACTTTTTCCTCAATAACTTGCTTTTTTGCGGTAGCTTTTAACAAAATCGCTTCATCTAAACCTGCAACTTTACTGGTAGCAACTTTATACTTTTTACATAAGTATTGTAAAACCTCTACTTCTTGCCCTTTAAACTCGTTAGCAATAGCATCAATTTTTTTAATCTGACGTGGATGATTTACTGTGAAAAAATCCTTTAATAATTGTTTGAAATTTTGTTGAGATATCATAGCTAAAATATTTAATTTCGTAAAATTGAGAAAAATTAATCAAAAATAAAATATCCTTGTAACATTTTAGCATTTCGGATGTTTTATTCTTGAACAAACTTGTTAGAGCAACTTAAAACTAAAACGGCATTGACAGATAAAGAGTATAATGAAGCCGTGAAAACATTAAGCCATAGGTTATATGGTTTTGTTTTTAAATCCTTAAGAAATGACGAGGATGCTAATGATATTGTTCAAGATTCGTTCCTTAAATTATGGCAAAACCGTGAAAAAGTTGAAGTTGAAAAAGTTAAATCGTGGTTGTTTACCACTGCATATCATGCCTTAATCAACTTGGTGAAAAAAAAGGGACGAACAAGTAGTATGGAGGCTTTAGAAATTGATAGAGGGTTTGAGGAAAAAGCAGATTTTGAGTTAAAAGAGATATTGGATAAAGCTATATCGGTTTTAAACTCGCAACAAAAAACGATTTTAATTTTACGTGATAGAGAAGGTTATAATTATAAAGAAATTGGTGATATATTAAATTTATCGGAATCGCAAGTGAAGGTTTATTTGTTTAGAGCCCGACAAAAAGTTAAGGAACAAATTAAAGATTTAAGTATTTTATCATGATGGTAAGTAAAGAAAATATTGAATTTAAAATCTTTGAGTATCATGAGGGTTTATTAAATCCTCAGGAACAAGCCGAAGTTTTGAATTTTATTAAAATCAACCCTGAGTATCAATTGGATTTTGATGCCATGGGAAAATCCTATTTGAAGGATGAAGAGTTTGTGTATCAACATGCAAATGAATTGCTAATGCCCGAGCAACAACAAGCTAAATCCTTTTTTGGATGGCGTTTGGGCTTAAGTGTTTTTTTAATTTCCTTGTTAAGTTATGGTGTATACAATAAAATTAATACAACAGACAAAGTAGTTGCTCATAAACAAAAATTTACGCAACAATCTCCTTCGATGGAAATTGTAAATAAAAACAATCAAAAACAAACTATTGTTAATGAGGATGGAAACAAAAGTTTAAGCGCGCAAAATATGCAAACTTCAGCAGTATTTAATCAAAATCCTTCTCCATCTCAAATTGCTTTACAAAAAAATCCTTTGCGAAATGTAATACAGTTGGCGAATAATAGTTTATCCAATAAAGATAACCATACCAATATCAGCCACGTGCAAAGCAATACTAAAACTTTACAACTTGAAAACAATTCTAAAAAATTTTCGAGCTTAAGTATCAAGGATAAAAATTTAGAAACAAATCTTGGTTTAACTGATTTACAGCCTCTACGTAAAAAATTAAAATATAAAGAACCTAAAGATTTGACAGTTAAATTGAATAATTCTAAAGATCAATTTTACGCAAACGAAGAAGGCACTTATTTGAGCTTAAATGCTTCATTTGCAGGAAATACCGAAGGTTTAAGAGTGGAATATTACTACAGAACAGAATGGCCACAAATTAACAACGGAAATTACGTTACACAATTTATTACTATTGATACGTACTCTAAATTGTTAAAAGGGGGTGTTGGTGGATTTATTGAAAGAGATATTATTGGGCACAATACTTTTAACACAACATCCTATGGTATGTTTTATTCACCAAAAATAAAAGTTTCGGAAAAATTATCCATAGAACCTTCTGTGAAATTTGCACATACCAACAGAAGTATACAATGGAAACAAGTAAACGAATTTATGTTAACGGATCCTCGTGATGGATTTACACATGTAAAAGGTGATCAAAATATTGGTGATGTATCTAGCTCTAATATCCGTTTTAATACAATTGGTTTAGGTTTATTAATCAACCATAAAAACTTTTTTGTTGGTGGTAGTGTAGATAAATTAAATGATGTTAGTTATAATTTTAATGAATTATCACAAAATATTACTTTACCTACTTTAATTAGCGCGCAAGCTGGAACAGAAATTAAACCGAACAAAGAGTCCTCTTGGACTTTTGTACCCTCTGTAAATTATGTACAGTTTGGCGATTGGGAAAGATTATGGTTAAACAATCAAGTTAAATACAAAAAATTAATGATTGGGGCAGGTTTAGCGCATAACAATGCTTACATATTTAACTTTGGTTATGTAGATAGAATTGTTCGTTTAGTTTATAGCTACGGATTAAGTCAGCCACCAGTAGGATTAACAAGCTATTATGGATCACACCAAATATCCATGCGCATAAACTTTTTACCTGTTAAATAATTAAAATTATTCAACAGACTTTACTTCGAGGAAAGAGTGGCAAGCCACTCTTTTTTTTGTATCATAAATCTTGTTTATATTCGCACAAACATTTAAAAAAACAATCGTGAACAAACAACAAATCTTCAACATCGTTTTAGCATTAGGATTAATCGTTTCTTTAGCTTTAAATATCAGTTCTAAATCAACTAGCAAATCAGAATCTTCCGAAAATACTCAAGACAGCATCCCAAGTAGCGGAATAATTCCATTACCTAAAGACAGTATCGAAACTGCAGCAGGAACTTCCGAAGCTGTAAAAGTTGGTTATTTTGTTTTGGAAGAATTGGTAAAAACATCACCGTATTTAAACCGAAAAACACAAGAATTAATTGATATGGAAAGAAAATTATATCAATCTGCTCAAAATAAAGAAAGAGAATTGATGGAATATCAAAAAAGAAAAAGTAAAGAATTAGAGGAATTAAATAGTAAAAATTTACTTTCTCAAACCTTTTACGAAGGAGCACAAAGAGATTTAATGGAAAAACAACAAAATATGCAGCAGGATTTACAACGTGAAGAAATGCGATTAAACGAACGAAAACAAGCATTTTTACAAGAAAGAGATAAGGTTATTTTTGATGCTGTTAAAAGTTTAAACGAAGTTTTAAAATTAGATTATGTTTTAGTAGATAACATGGATATAAGATTAGTTGTTCCATTAAGTGAAAGAAACGATATTACAAAAGATTTGGCTAAACTAATCAATAAAAATTTTAAATAAAATTATGCTTATTGCAAACGATACCAAAAAAAACAACATTGTAGAATATGTATTGTTAATTTGGCAAGTTGAAAATTTATTGCGGGCTTTTCAATTTGATATGCAAATAGTTGAAGAAAAATTAATTCGTCCGCAAGGATACGATCAAAACACGATTGAGCAAGAAAAAGAATGGTATGCAGATATCATTTTACAAATGAAAATGGAACGTATTGAAAAAGAAGGACACTTATCTTTTTCGAAAGACATTGTAATGGAACTCGCTTTTTTACACCAAAGTTTACTTAATGAAATGAACGACAGAGAGTATAAACAATTATATACCATTTGTGCATCAGATATCATTGAGCTGAAAAAAAAGCAAAAAGGTGCTACAAAAAATGATGTAGATAGCTGTATAACAGGATTGTATATGTATTGGTTACTTAAATTATCCAAACAAGAAATATCAGTTGAAACATCTACAGCCATGAATAAAATTGCAAAATTAATGGCATACTTATCTAAAAAATATAAGGAATTAATGTATTTAAAAAATTAAAAATTATGAATGTAGATTTTAATACCGTTTTGTTGTTTACATTACCATCTTTAATTACAGGAGGTTTGGCTTATGTATTGATTCAAAAATTTATAACCAACGAAGCCAAAAAACAAATGATTGAGGTAAGAAAAGAAAATGTAAAATTTTCATTACCAATCCGTATGCAATCCTACGAAAGAATAATTTTACTTTTGGAAAGAATTGACCCTGTTAGTGTAATAAATCGTGTAATTAAGCCCGGAATGACTACAAAACAAATTCAGTTTTTAATCATCAATACTATTTCCGAGGAATTTAACCACAACATCACTCAACAATTGTATGTATCTGTAAATCTTTGGGAAACTGTTCGTAAAGCCAAAGAAGATGCCATAAAATTAGTGAGTATTACAGCAGGAATTGTTCCTCCCAATGCAGATGCAATGGATTTTAGCCGAAAACTAATTGAGATACAAGCCGAAAAACAATTGTATACTAGCAAAATAGCTTTAGACGCTGTTAAACAAGAGGTTAGAACATTATTTTAATTGCTATACAACTTAAAATCAATCCATTCGTATCTTGTAGGTACAAAATTTGTTCAAAGTATATTAAAATATTTCCATGCGATATTTCTTCGTTTTAATTTTAATTTCACAGTTTACTTGGGCACAAAACTTTAATGTTCCCAACGGACAAGATTATCTTTTTAACGGAGTGTATTATTATAAATTTAACTATAGCAATAGAGTATCCAATTGGGTAGGTTACACCTTAAAACCCGAATATGCTATGGGAAATACAGATAATGATGTAGTTTTTTATGAAGATCCTGCTCTACGAGCTGGACCAAGATTTGAAGAATTTTACAACAGAGGTTATGCCTTAGCGCAAATGTTCCCACAAGCAGAAGGTAGATACAATTTAGATTTTATGAAAAAAGCGCACAGTTTATCCAATGTTTTACCCATGGACTTTAATTTACACCAAACTACATGGCGTGTATTAGATAATTTAGTGCGTAGTTGGGCAGTAATTTTTGATAGTGTAAATGTTATAACTGGACCAATGTATTTGGACGAAAAACCTCGTTATTTATACAAAGGAGAAATCCGTATACCTAGTCATTTTTTTAAAGCCGTATTAATTTATAACGAACTAGATATGGCAGCTGTTGGGTTTATTATTCCCAACCAACCTATGGGCACAGAAGTAGGGAAATTTATGTACACCATAGACAGTTTACAAATTAAAACTGGCCTTACATTTTTTGGAGATTTACCCGATTATATTGCACATTATTTAAAAAAAGAAATTAAACAGGATATTTTAAAAGAAGGATCATATAGTTATATGCTAAAATCTAGGTTTGTTCAAGAAAAACCATGTATTGCAACAACAGAAGCCGGACACCGTTGCGATGTAAAAACAAAGTGCGTAACACAAACCTGTTGGAAGCATGGATGCAAACAAATGGATATTGGTAGAGAACGCTAAAGCCAATTCGTTAAATACAATTTGTTAATTTTTTAAACAAAATAATAGTGTAAATTCACTAATAATTTCGTTTATTTGTAAAATAAATAAACATTTATGAATTTTCCTAGCAATATCAAATACCTTAGAAACAAAAAGGCATTAACGCAACAAAACTTTGCTGATATCTTTAATTTATCTCGCGGGCAAGTTGCATCATATGAAGATGGAAGAGCAGAGCCAAGTTTAGAAACCTTAATAGCATTATCTCAGTTTTTTAAAATTCCTATTGACGCCTTAATCAAGCACGATTTAACCACTGCCAGAGATGGTGCATTTATTCAAATTGGAAATAATCGTGTGTTATTTCCCGTTTTAATCAACGAAAATAATGAAGATGTAATTGAGGTAGTTCCTATGAAAGCTTCTGCAGGATATTTAAATGGTTTTGCAGACCCTGAGTACATTGCATCCTTACCTCAATTAAAATTACCATTTATTCCTTCCGGAAAACATAGAGCATTTCCAATTTCGGGCGATTCCATGGAACCATGGGTAAGAGATGGTTCTTTTGTGGTTGGAAAATTCATCGAAAATTTAAAAGATTTAAAAGACGGACAAACGTATGTTTGGGTAACCGAAACCGAAGGTGTAGTTTACAAACGATTATCCTTGGCACAACTAGAACAAGGAATATTAATTTTGAAATCGGATAACACCTTTTACAAACCCATTTACATAAATACAAACGAAGTAATTGAAATTTGGGAATTTACTTGTAAAATAGACACGAGAGGATATCGTGAAGATGAACTAAATATCAATAGTATTTTACAAATGTTA
>JBEEPA010000174.1:0-4550 GCA_041191385.1 Bacteroidota bacterium
GGTTAAACTTAGTGTTCCTTTGGATGTGGAAATGAATTTTGGACAAAATTGGTTAGATGCACATTAATAACTTATAATTAGTTAAAGCTTTTTTTTACTAGTTTACTTGGTATAAATTTGATTTTTTATTTTTTACATAAAATATATGATACAATTAGTTTTAAACGATGTGCACGAAAAATTAGGTGCTAAAATAGTTCCATTTGCTGGTTATGCAATGCCTGTACAATATGAAGGTGTGGTAAAAGAACATGTCAATGTACGCGAAAAAGTTGGGATGTTTGATGTTTCGCACATGGGCGAATTTTTAGTAGAGGGTAATGATGCTGAAGATTTTTTACAGTTTGTGGTTTCTAATAATATTCAAAAACTTACAGATGGTAAAATTTTGTATGGTTATTTACCTAATTTAACGGGTGGGATAGTGGATGATTTATTGGTGTATCGTTTTAATGCACAAAAGTTTATGATGGTGGTGAATGCCTCTAATATCCAAAAAGATTGGGATTGGATTCATCAATTTAAAAAAGGTGATGTACAAATTACTAATTTATCTTCCCAAACTTGTTTATTTGCTTTACAAGGTCCATTAGCCGTTCAAGTTTTACAAAAACTAAGCGATTATCCTTTAGATACGGTGCAGTATTATAATTTTGTGGAATGTACTATTGCTGGCGAACAATTAGTGGTTTCGGCTACAGGTTATACCGGAGCTGGTGGTTTTGAAATTTATGTTCCAAATAATGTTGCAGAAAAAATATGGAATGCCATTATGGAATTAGGAGCAGAGTATGGAATTTTACCTATTGGATTAGCTGCACGTGATACTTTGCGATTAGAAAAAGGATTTTGTTTATATGGTAATGATATTGATGATACCACATCTCCAGTAGCTGCAGGTTTAATGTGGGTTACTTCTTTGGATAAGGATTTTGTAGGTAAGGATGTAATTGTAAATCATAAAACTCAAGGTGTTGATAGTAAGTTAGTTGGGTTTGTTTTAGAAGAAAAAGGAATTCCTAGAAGTGGCTACGAATTGGTAAACGAACAAGATGAGGTAATTGGTAAAGTTACATCCGGAACATCTTCACCGTCCTTAAATTTAGGAATAGGAATGGCTTATGTTAAAAAGCATTATGCTACAATCAATTCGACTATATACGTTAAAATTCGCAATAAAAATTTATTAGCAAAAGTAGTTAAATTACCGTTTTTATAATTTACTTATCGATTGGGTTTTCACGCAAAGCGCGCAAAGTTTATCGCAAAGGGCGCAAAGTTTTGGTATGAATTCGTAGGGTAGTTATAAGTTAAAATACTTAAAAAAAAGTTATAGGTTAAGTTAATGTAAAGTTTCGAAAATCTTTTTTTTGTATTTTAGCATACCGTTAAACTATCCTACTATGAAAAATTTTTTATTATCTCTATGCTTAAGTATTGCTTTAATTAAGCCATTATCTGCTCAAAAAGTAGCAGGTTTTTTTCCAGATTGGTTAGCCAATCCAACAGCCGAAATATCCAGATTACAACTAGATTACTTAACAGACATTTATTATGCTTTTTTGTTTCCAAATACTAATGGAAATTTAGCTCCTACAACACCCAATGGATTAACCAGAACTTTACAACCTTTGGTTACTGCTGCACATGCAAAAGGTGTGAAAGTGCATGTGAGTATTGGTGGTGCAAATAGTTCAGGAAGTTTTAGTACAGTAGTTGCAAATGCACAACTAAGAGCAACTTTTGTAACAGATTTAGAAAATATCTTTAGAACATACAATATTGATGGTGTTGATATAGATTGGGAATTCCCAGCTGCTAGTGACGCTGCTAATTTAGCTTTATTAATTGGTGAAATAAAAAGTATGCTAACTAGAATTGAGCCTCAAGTGGGTAAAAAATTGCTTTTATCTATGGCTGTAGCTCCATTAGTTTGGAATACCGATGGAATTAATTCTACATCTATAGGTTATGCAGATTTTATTAATATAATGGCTTTTGATGCAAGTGGAGGTTGTTGTGTATGTGATGCTACAAATCACTCTTCTTATGCAATTGCAGAGCGAGCTTTAAAAAAATGGACAACTGGTTTACCTTCAACTTGCGGTGGTTCAACAACCGGGAAAAATACTCCTGCTGAAAAATTAGTAATTGCTATTCCTTTTTATTCTAATTCTGCACAACGATATAGAGATTTCTCTGCAGCAAATCCTTCAGGCTTTTTTAATGATGCCGATGGGGTTTTTAGTGGACAGGCTTACAACTCTTGTCCATTAATTCAAGATAAAGCCAAATTAGTTATGGAAACATACAAAGGAGCAGGATTGTGGACTTGGGAATTATCTCAAGATAGAGATGACCAATTTAGTTTAACAAGATGTATGTATGAAGCAGTTCAGCAGTACGCTTGTGCCACACCTGAACCTAATTTAGGAAACGAAAGAAGCTTGTGTGGAGTAGGAAGTTTAACTTTAAATTCAAATCTTCAAACTGCAACAGGTAGAACCTTCACTTGGAGAAGAGGATCTACTGTTTTGGTAAATAATAGTGCAACTGCTAATACATTATCCGTAAATCAAGCAGGAACATACAGCGTAGAAGTTACACAAGATGGTTGTAGTAAAAGTGCTCAAGTTGTAGTAACTGCAACTTTACCAGCAATATCTTTAGGTAATCCAGTTAATTTATGTTCGCCTTCTTCAGCAACTTTAACAGTAAATACTGATCTTACCAATAGAACTATTGAGTGGAGAAGAAATAATCAAGTTATACCTAATGCCAATTCAACTAGTTTAGTTGTAAATTCAGCAGGAAATTATTCGGCTACAGTAAGTGCATCAGGTTGTGCGGCTGTTAATGCAAGTGTAAATGTAACATCGGATTTACCTGTAGTAGAAAACGATACAATTTGTAGAGCAGGTGTTGCAGAGTTACAAGCTAGTACATCTGTGGATTGGTTTGCAAATCAAACAGGAGGAAATTCTTTATTTACAGGAACTTTATATACACCAAATATAACAACTAACACAACTTTTTGGGTTGAAGCTGCTGGAGTTGCAAACAATGAGGTTACTATAATGCGAACTGCCCCAACAGCTGGATGGCAATCTACTACTAATCCTCATGCAAATCGTATTGTTGTATCGGCTCCATTAACTATAAAATCTATAGATGTTAATGCACAAGGTGGTTTGGTTAAAATAAATATTGTAGGTAGCGATGGCGTTAGCGTAGTTAGAACAAAAACTTTTAACAATGTTACTGGATTAACAACTTTAGATTTAAATTTTGAATTACAACCGGGAACTTATTTTATAAATGCAGTAGGATCAGCTTCTAATTTATTGATTGAAGCAGGAGGTGGAGCTGATTTTGTGATACCAAATGTTGTAACAATTAGCGGAAGAACCTACGACGATTGGAGTGCACCTCACGGTGATGCCTATGTATTAGGTACTAATTATGGATATTTTTACAATATGAAATTGTTAACTGGAAGTGTTTGTGATAGAGTTCCTGTTCGTGCAATTATTAATGCTTCACACTACGAATGTTTACCAACTTCAAGTAATAATATTAAACCAGCAGATTTAGAGATATATCCTAATCCTTCTAACAGAATTTTTACAGTAAACAATTCTGATTTAGATTTATTAGAGGTTTTGGATGTTAGTGGAAAATTAGTTCAATCTTTACCAATAGAAAATAATATAATTTTTGGTGAAGATTTAAAACCAGGAGTGTATATTGTTAGAAGTGTAAATAAAAATGAAGTAAAACAGGTTAAGATTATTAAAAAATAATTTGAAATAATAAATTTTTAAAGCCGTCTTATACAGACGGCTTTTTTATTTGATTTAACTTTAGATTTCCAAAAATTGTACTGTTAAAGCTTGTAAATAAATTAAGGTTTAGTTCAATTTTATTATCTTAGTGCAAATTTTTTGATTTTGACTATGCGTTTTCAATTTTTTATAGGTTTAATTTTTTGTAGTTGGTTTAGCATAAACCTTTCTGCTAAAAAATTATTGGATAATAATTGGGGAATTCAAGATATTGAAATTACAAGTGATACAACGGTTTTTTCTGTTCAAAAAAATATCTTGCAGTTTAGAGGTAAATTTTATTTACCTTTTGAATATAGTTCGGAAAATCAGATTATTGAAGTAAAAATATATCCAATTAATAAAAGTGATATTTCTAAACTACAACTCATTCCCTCTAAAGATTATCAAATTTTAGATAGTATTTTGTTTTTTAACAACAGTTATTATCAATTTCGAATCCAATTTAATCAACTTTCGTCAACTGATTTTTTTGCATTAAATTTTGAAATCGAAAATAAATCCAAAACCTCAAATATTCAAATCCCTATTTTTCCATATACAAAAACTACTGCTGTATTTTACCAACCCATTGAAGATGTGTATATTGGGGAAGAAAAAAAATATGAAATTATTACCAATAATATTTCAAACTTAAAATTAAGCGGCGAATGGCAGCATGTTAACTATTTTGATTATCAATTAAAAGAGGAAAATGGAAAGGCT
>JBEEPA010000175.1:0-3682 GCA_041191385.1 Bacteroidota bacterium
CAAATAGTACATTAACAGCTACTCAATCAGGAACTTATTTTGTTGTTATTAGCAACTCTACAAATACCGTTTGTAACGACACAAATAATACAGGATTTGTACTTACAGTAAATCAAACACCGACAAACACCAACATTACTGGAGATAATAATGTTTGTACTGGCGAATCTGCAACTTTAACTGCAAATTCTACTGTTGATAATAATGTAACCAATACATATACATGGTACCGTACAAGTGTAACCCCTGGTAACTTAATTGTTACAAATAATAGTAATACGATAAGTGTTAATCAAACTGGAAATTACTTTGTAGTTGTAACCAACACTGCTGATAACACTTGTAGAGATACTATTAATACTCCTTTTGTATTTACTGTAAACCTAACACCAACAAACACATCAATAATTGGTGATAATGCAGCTTGTACAGGCGAAAGTAAAGTTTTAAACGCAATTGCAGATATTGATAACTCTTCAAGTAATACATATGCATGGTTTAGAAATTCAGTTACAGCAAGTGATTTGATTATTGAAAGTACAAGTAATACTTTAAGTGTTAATGAAGCAGGAACTTACTATGTTGTAGTAATAAATGGAAATAATATAGATTGTAGAGATACCATTAATGAACCATTTATTTTCAATATAAATCCAATACCAGCAGTTGAAATTCTACAAAATGACACTGTAATTTGTGTTCGAAAAAATGAAACAGTTGATGTTAGAGTAACTACTACTGCAACAAACCCAACAATTGTATGGAGTAATGGTTTATCGGCAAATCAGTTAACGAATACAGTTGCTCAAGCTCCTATTTATTTAGTCGCTACAGTAACTGATGAAAATAATTGTAGTGATACAGCAGGTATTAAAATTGGTGTTTATTGTGAACCAAATGATTGTAATCTACCAAATGTATTTGTTCCTGATGGAAACAACGAATTAAACAGAGTATTCAGTCCTATTTGCAATGAAACAGGTATATTAATTAGTAATTTAGAAATATATAATAGATGGGGGGTTAAAATGTATGAATCTAATGATTTAAATCCTAGTTGGGATGGTAAATTTAATGGTAGAGCAGTTCCTGCAGGAACATATTTTTGGATTTGGAAATACACAGACTTTTCTGACAAAAAATATAACAAAAATGGATTTGTTCAAGCATTAGATGCAAATTAGGAATCTAGCTATTTTAAACTAAAGGGTGGAAATTCCACCCTTTTTTTTTGAGTAAAAAGTTTATAATATATTTTAATAAAATATATATAATATATAAATAATTACTTATGAATTATTTGTTTTAATTTTGAAATCATAAACTTTAAAACATTTAATTATGCAAACAATTACAGTAGCAAAAGGTGATGGAATTGGTCCGGAAATTATGGATGCAACTCTAAAGGTAATTTTAGCAGCAGGTGCTAAAATTAAAATTGAAGAAATTGAGGTTGGAGAAAAAGTTTATTTATCAGGAAACACATCAGGTATTTCCAAAGAATCATGGGATGTGATTAGAAGAAACAAAATCTTTTTAAAAGCACCTATTACAACTCCACAAGGTGGAGGATATAAAAGTTTAAATGTTACTACACGTAAATTTTTAGGCTTATACTCCAACGTTCGTCCTTGTATAAGCTTACATCCTTATGTGAACACAAAACACCCAGTAATGGACATTGTAATAATTCGTGAAAATGAAGAAGATTTGTATGCAGGAATTGAGCATCAACAAACGGATGAAGTTGTTCAATGTTTAAAATTAATTAGCCGTCCTGGTTGTGAAAAAATTGTAAGATACGCTTTTGAATACGCAAAATTATATGGTAGAAAAAAAGTAACATGTTTTACAAAAGACAATATTATGAAACAAACAGATGGTTTATTTCATAAAGTTTTTGATGAAATTGCCGCTGAATATCCAGATATTGAGAATGAACATTGGATTATCGATATAGGAGCCGCAAAAATGGCAGATACACCAGAGGCTTTTGATGTAATTGTTATGCCAAATTTATATGGTGATGTTTTATCAGACGTTGCCGCTCAAATTGCAGGTTCGGTTGGTTTAGCAGGATCCGCAAATATTGGTGAAGAATGTGCAATGTTTGAAGCTATACATGGATCTGCACCAAGAAGAGCCGGACAAAATATGGCTAATCCAAGCGGATTATTAAATGGCGCAATTCAAATGTTAACTCATATCGGACAAACTGAAGTAGCAGAAAAAGTACAAAATGCTTGGTTAAAAACAATTGAAGACGGAATACATACTTATGATATCTTCAAAGAAGGAGTTAGTAAACAAAAAGTAGGAACAAATGAATTTGCAGATGCTATTATTGCTAACTTAGGACAAGTTCCACAAAAATTAAAGCCAGTAAAATATGCAGCTAATGGTACGATGAACTTACCAAAATATGTTCGTAAAGCACCAGCACCAAAAAAATTAATTGGTGTAGACATATTTGTTCATGACCCTAAAAAATCTGCAGATGAATTAGGAAAAGTTATGCAAGGTTTAAATTTAAATAATGCCGAAATTGTTATGATTAGCAACAGAGGTATTAAAGTTTGGCCAGAAGGTTTTAAAGAAACTTTTTGTACTGACCACTGGAGATGTCGTTACATGGCAAAAAATGAAGGATTTGATAATAAAAACATTATCCAATTACTTCAAAAAGCAAGTGAGCAAGGAATTGAAGTTATTAAAACTGAGAACTTGTATGAATTTAATGGAAAAGCAGCGTTTTCATTAGGCCAAGGACAATAACATAAATTTTAAGTAAATTAGTCTCCATAGAAATATGGAGACTTTTTTTGTTTAATATGTTTGAAAATAAAAAAGTAATAATTGCCACTAAACACGGCAAAGAAAAAATATTTAAAAAGGTATTACAAAATACTTTAAAAGGAGAATATTTTGCCCCTAATGATTTTGATACAGATCAATTTGGTAGTTTTTCGGGTGAAATTGAACGTACAAAATCAGCTAAAGAAACTGTTAAACAAAAGTGTTTAGCAGCTATAAAAAAGTATAATTTAGATTTTGCATTAGCTAGCGAAGGATCCTTTGGTAATCATCCATTATATTATTTTACAACCTATAATGAAGAATGGGTTGTATTAATTGATTTAAAAAATGAACTAGAAATATATGGCGTAAACCGAACAACTGATGTATGTTACGAAAAAAAAATAATTAGAAATTGGGATGAGTTGAATCAATTTTTGATTCAAATAGACTTTCCTAAACAAAATGTAATTGTAAAAAGCAAAGATGAAGAAGGTGAAATAATTTGTAAAAATGCACAAAATTATCAAGAATTGAATAGAAATATTTTAAAATCCAAAGTAAAATTCCCTCTTTGTATTGAAACAGATTTACGTGCTATGCATAATCCCAAAAGACAAAAATCAATTGAAAAAGCTGTTGAAAACCTACTAGAAAACATACTATCTATTTGTCCAAAATGTAATACCCCCGGATTTGTAATTACCCAAACTCAAAGTGGTTTACCATGTATATCTTGTGGTTTACCCACTAAAAGTATAGCGTATACCATCAAAGAATGTAAAAAATGTAATTATAAATTAACAGAAAAAGTTAACAAACAATATGAAGATCCACAATTTTGTGATTTTTGTAACCCATAAAAATATACCAATATGCAAATTTT
>JBEEPA010000176.1:0-5565 GCA_041191385.1 Bacteroidota bacterium
CCCCGGTGTGGTTTGGACAAGCTTGGTGTAAACCTTCAACAGTTTGATAAATAATTTGCACCTCTGCCTTGGTATCCTCAGGTTTTAACAATTCGCTAATTTTTGCACTAATTTCATCATCGGTAAAAGGTGCATAAATTTCTTTTACGTAATTTTTAATATTTTCCTTTGGATAAGCAATTTGTTTAATACACTTTTCGTACACTTCGTTGATTATATGCGATTTATTACGTTCTTTCAACAAATTAATTGCCGCTTGAAATGCAATAAAATCTCCTAATTTTGCCATATCGATACCATAACAATCTGGATATCTAATTTGAGGCGCCGAGGAAACAATCACAATTTTTTTAGGATCTAAACGGTCCATGATACGCAATATACTCTTTTTTAAAGTTGTACCTCTCACAATGGAATCATCGATTAAAACCAAGTTATCCTGATTTCTGTTTACCACTCCATACACACTATCATACACATGCGCAACCAAATCATTTCGTCCGCTATCTTGCGAAATAAAAGTACGTAATTTTACATCTTTTATCGGAATTTTTTCGGCTCTAACCCCCCATTTAAAAATTTTGTCCAAATCTTCTTTAGTGATTTTATCGCCTAAAGCTAAAATTTCTAATTTTTGCTTTTCGTATAATTCGGCACTTAAACCCTCAATAATTCCGTAATACGAAGTTTCGGCAGTATTGGGAATAAACGAAAAAACAGTATTTTGATAATCGTGATTAACCGAATCTAATATTTTAGGAACCAACAACTTACCCAACATTTTACGTTCGCGATAAATATCTCTATCACCACCTCTCGAAAAATAAATACGCTCAAACGAACATTCTTTTCTTTCTTTAGGCTCTAATACTTTTTCGATACTAAAATCACCATCTTTTTTGATAATCAAAGCATGTCCGGGGTCAATACTTTTAACATCGGTATATTTTACATTAAACGCTGTTTGTATCGCAGGACGTTCGCTAGTTACCACAACCACCTCATCATCGGCATAATAAAACGCCGGACGAATACCGTTGGGGTCTCTCAATACAAACGCATCACCATGACCAATTAATCCGCACATTACATAACCGCCATCAAATTCCTTTGTAGCACGTTGTAAAATACGTTGGATATTCATGTTTTTACCAATTAAACCGCCAATTTCACGGTTGTTGTATTGGTTTTCTTTTTTGTATTTTTCGAATAAATCCTGATTTTCAACATCGATAAAATGTCCGATTTTTTCCAAAACCGTAACCGTATCCGATTTTTCTTTAGGATGTTGCCCTAAATTCATCAACAAACCAAATAACTCATCCACGTTGGTTAAGTTAAAATTTCCTGCCAAAACCAAGTTACGAGTTTTCCAGTTGTTTTGGCGTAAAAAAGGATGACAATATTCGATGTTTGTTCCACCAAAAGTTCCATATCGCAAATGTCCTAACAACAACTCGCCCATAAAACTTACGTTGTGTTTTAACCACTCGGGATCTTTTAATTTTGCTGGATCCTTTTTTTCAACCGCCTCAAAATTAGCGTGAATTCGTTTAAAAATATCCTTTATAGGTTGATTAGAGTTACTTCTGTATCTTGAAATATATCTGTTTCCAGGTTCAATATCTAACTTGATTGTAGCTACACCTGCACCATCCTGCCCTCTGTTGTGTTGTTTTTCCATTAACAAGTACAGTTTATGTAAACCATACATTGCTGTTCCGTATTTTTTTTGATAATACTCTAATGGTTTTCTTAATCTAATTAACACTACACCGCATTCGTGTTTAATAGCATCACTCATAGTTTTTTCAATGTTAGATAAAACAAAGTGCAAAAATATCACAAACTAATTACTTTGTGCTACTTTTTTAAGTTTAATTTATTAAGTGTTAATATGTATTTTTTTAATGCGTTATCATTAGTAATTTTTATCTTTACACACAATTTTTTAAAAAATGAATAGATTTTTAAAGTACTTTTTACAAGGATTATTGCTTTTAGCACCTATAACTTTAACAGTTTTTGTTTTGGTTAAAGTTTTTTGGTTTTTAGATGGTTTAATACCTAAGGAATTGTTGTTGTGGAAATCACAAACACAAAGTATTCATGTTGGTGATATTCCAGGATTGGGAATTTTATTGCTTTTACTTGTTTTAATTTTTGTTGGGTTTATCGGAAGTTCGTTTATCGCCGATCCAATCATTAATTATTTTAATAAAATGTTATCCAAAATTCCTTTGGTAAAAGTAATTTACGATGCTATTAAAGAGCTTTTAGGTGCTTTTGTAGGCAATAAAAAGAAATTTAACCACCCTGTAATTTTTAAAGATTTTCCTGAATCAAATTTTTATCGAATTGGTTTTGTTACACAACAAGATTTAAGTACTATAACTACCCAAAATGGTTTATGTGCGGTGTATTTACCTCATTCGTATGCATTATCAGGAATGGTGGTTTTTGTAGATTCTTCAAAGTTAGAATCATTAAATATCAATGCTGCAAAAGCTATGAAATTTATTGTTTCGGGAGGAGTAATTAATATCAATGATTTACATTTAGAGGATAACGAAAATTAATATGTTTAGCGGAATTGTAGAAAAATTAGCAGAGGTTAAAAATATTGTTGCCGAGGGTACAAATATTCATTTTACTTTATCGTGTGATTTTATTCAAGAGGTGTACATCGATCAAAGTATTGCACATAATGGGGTTTGTTTAACAGTGGTGAATATCGATTTAAACAAGCATCAATACACCGTTACGGCTATCGAAGAAACTTTAACCAAAACTAATCTTAAATTTTGGAAAATAGGAACGGTTGTGAATATCGAACGCTCTTTAAAAATGGGGGATAGGTTAGATGGACATTTGGTGCAGGGGCATGTGGACACAACTGGAAAATGTATTTTTGTAGAAGAAAAAGAGGGGAGTTGGAATTATACCTTTGAGCATCCCGAAAATCCTAATTTTTTAACTGTAGAAAAGGGCTCCATTTGCATAAACGGGGTAAGTTTAACTGTAGTAAATAGTAAAACAAATCAGTTTAGTGTAAGCATCATCCCATATACCTACCAACACACTAATTTTAAGTATATTCAAGTTAATGACATTATCAATTTAGAGTTTGATATTTTAGGAAAATACTTTGCTAAATATATGCATTACGGTAAATAAAAACTATTATGAGATTTGTAATTATTTAATGCTTGTTTGTTTATTATACCAATTGTAAATTTTTTATAATTCGTTATGCTCATTTTAAAAAACAATTGGTTAACCGTGTGAGCCGATAGGCTCCTGTGCGAATCCAAAGGATTTCCGTGGATGATATTTTTTTACGTTTAGGGTGAAATTTTTTTTGTCCACAGGCGCTGTGCGCACACAGAAATCTGTCGATTTAAACGGTTACGCCTTTGTTTAAAAAATAACAATGTATTCACCCTATCAGCCGATACGCTCCCTTTGAAGATTTGCTTCTTATGGTTAAATGATTTACACAATAAACGTAAATTACAATTTATAACGATTTTTTAAAAGGTACTAACCACTGTAAATTTTAACAAATTAAAGCTCATATTAATCTTTTATTTAGCATCATTTAATTTACCTAACACATCATTTACAAAATGATCCATTTTAGAAAAAGCAAACCATTTTTTGCCTAAATCTTTTAAAGAAGCACCCAAGTGATAAAGTTCTTGTTTATCAATAATTAAAAAACGATCATGAGAATTAAATAATTGTTTTATTGATATTTCAGGATATTGACTATTATGTTTCTCAAGATCTTGAAGTAATTGTTTAGTTATATTTTTAGTGTAAATTGTAGCTGTTGTTTTTTCGTTACGCTTAGTAAGTAATGTTAATACTGTTTCATCAATATAATTATCTATTAAGATAATATCATTAGTGGCTTTTTTTATAATATTGGAAACAAAAATATACGCATCAAATATTTCTCCTTCAAAAAAAATCCCTTGTTTTGGTAAATCATGAGTTTGAATTTGTAAGGATATTTTTTTTACTTCTTGATATAATGATTGGTAGCTGTTTTCAATCTTTTCAAATCTATCATTGATCGCATAACCTTTAAGTAACAAATCTCTTAAAACATTTGTTGCCCAAATACGAAATTGAGTTCCTTGTAGAGATTTAACCCTATATCCAACAGAAATTATTACGTCCAAATTATAAAATTCAATTTTTCTTTCTACTATTCTATCACCCTCATTTTGAACTATCGCAAAATTTGCGACAGTTTGTTTTTTAATTAACTCGCCTTCAGTAAAAATATTATTAATATGCTTACCCACTGTTTTAACATCTCTACCAAACAAATCTGCTAATTGATTTCTATTTAACCAAACTGTATTTTCTTTAACACGAACTTCAATGTGTTGAGGGAGTTCTGTTGAATGATATAAGATAATTTCATTTTTAATTTCCATTAATTTAAATTTTAAATCAACAAATATAATTTAAAATTTTAATATTAAATTGTAATTGTTGTTTTAAATAAAATTATCTAAAAAGAAAGTTCACTTCAGGGGTTTTATGGATATGTTATCCACGAATCAGCAGTTAGTACTTCATACCGATAAGAGATTAAAATAAGCTTTTAATACGTGAACCTCTTAAAAACTTTTTAATCTAAAAATCGGCTTTACCATTGTAAATTTTAAAATTAGTTATGCTAATTTTAAAATACAATTGGTTAACTGTGGGGGCTATCGCTCCTGTGCAAATCCGATAGGATTTCCGTGGATGATATTTTTTACGTGTAGTTCGTATTTTTCATCCACAGGCGCTGTGCGCACACAGAAATCTGTCGATTTACACGGTTAAGTCCTTGGTTTAAAAATTAGCAGTTAGTACTTAACCGTGAGAGCCGATAGGCTCCTGTGTAAATCCGATAGGATTTCTGTGGACGATATTTTTTACTTGTAGTTCGTATTTTTCATCCACAGGCGCATTCGCGCGCACAGGATGCTATCGCATCACACGGTTCAAGTACTTTGTGTAAAATATTCACTTAGTTCGTAACTGTGCGAGCCGCTAGGCTCCTGTGTGAATCCTACAGGATTTCCGTGGACGATATTTTTTACGTATAGTTCGTTTTTTTTATCCACAGGCACTGTTGCGCACACATAAATCTGTCGATTTACACGGTTACGTTCTTTGTATTTATATAATTATTATTAAATTAAAAACAAAGGATTTTAAGTAATTTATTTATGTTTTCGGGGAGAATAAACAGGAGATTTATCTTTTAAAATATGGTAATCAAAATTAAAATCGAATAATTGTTTTATATCTATATTTAGCGCACTAGCAATTTTGGCATACGTTAAAATTTGCGGATTAGATTTCCCATTTTCAATCACCGATAAATTGGGCGGTTCCATACCAATACTGTAAGCTAAATCTTTTAAAGAAATATTCTTGTCATTACGAATTTGTTTAATCCGTAAGCCAATATTCTTTAATAAATCTAAATCGGTATTTGTATTCATTAATTTTAAAGATGCAACTTATTTATTTAATAACGTTTATGTATATACA
>JBEEPA010000177.1:0-3399 GCA_041191385.1 Bacteroidota bacterium
ATAATGGGACAGAGCTACGAAATACAAAACAATCAATTCAAAATCAGTGTTTTAAAAAAAGGTGCACAATTGTGTAAATTTATTAACAAATTGGATAATACTGATATTTTATGGGAAGGAAACCCAAATTTTTGGGCAAAACACTCCCCTATTTTATTTCCAAACATTGGTAAACTTAAAAATGATTTTTACACTTTAAACCAAAAAACTTTACAATTACCCAAACATGGCTTTGTGAAAGATGTAGATTGGGAATTACTTGAAATACAAAAAGATTGTATAAGTTTAAAAACCAAGAGTTGTGAAGAAACTTTAAATATCTTCCCTTTTGATTTTGAAATTATTATAAATTTTAAACTATCCGAAAAAGGTTTAAAAGTTGAACATTTAGTAAAAAATAATGGATTAAATAATATGTATTTTTCGATTGGTGCACACCCTGCATTTAAAATCCCATTTCATCAAAACAGTATTTTTACAGATTACCAATTGGTATTTGAACAAAACGAAACCTGTACTGAAATGAATTTAAATCCAGATGGTTTTTTATTAGGGACCGAAAATGTTTTATTAAATCAACAAAACACAATTGCTTTAAGCGAAGATTTATTTTATCAAGATACTGTAATTATACCAAATTTACAATCCAACAAAATCACAATTGAAAATCAAAAACACAATATAAAAAAACTAAGTTTTTCATGGGAAAACTTTGATTATTTAGCGATTTGGAAGCCTAAAAACGCTCCGTTTTTATGCTTAGAACCTTGGCAAGGTTTGCCTGATTTTGATAATCATGATGGAAATTGGTTAAATAAAATTGGCAATGATTGTTTGCAACCAAACCATAGTAAAATGTATAGCTGGACAATGGAAGTTTTAAAATAAATCAAATACTAAATTATATTTAAAAATCGTATACATAAATTTAAAACACTTAACTTTATCTCGAAATAAAATTTAAATTTCATGAAAAAAATAACCTACAAAATAGCATTAACTTTTACATCAATTTTATACTTAAATTCTTGCGGAAACGTTAGCACAGAATTAGAAAATAAATTAAACGAATTAAAAACCAAAACTGAATCCTTAGATTCGTTAATAAATTATGAGGTTGAAAAAGTTTTAACCTTAGATTCTATTGTGAATTTGGAAAGTGAAAAAGTGAAACAATTGGATACCATCTTACATAAATCATCGGCGAAATTAGATTCTTTATCTAAAAAAGGGACTAAAATTATTGAAAAAATAAGCAATTAAGAATTTTGGAGTGCTTCAAGTATTTTTAATACCTGAGGCACGATTAATTTTTGATGATTATATATAATAAAATCACAAAAAACTCTGCGTTCCTCATCCGAAATTTGATTTTTAATTCTTTGTAAAATTGCTTCTTGATGCGTTTTATCTCGAAAAACACTACGTTTAATCCGCTCTTCCAAAGGCGCTTCTATTGCTATAATTTTATCACATTTTTTATACCCACCAGATTCTACTAATATTGCAGCTTCTTTAAAAACAATAGATTTTTTTTGTTTTTGTTTCCAATCCTTAAACAATTGATCTACAAAAGGATGAATTTTACTATTTAACCAACCCAATTCTTCTGGTTTACTAAATACGATCGCAGAAATTGCTTTAAAATCTACCTTTTCATCAACAACAACATTTTTCCATCTATTTTTTAATTCGTTAATAAATTCCAAATTATTATAAATAGATTTCGCTTCAGCGTCAGCATTAAAAACAGGATATCCTAATACCTCAATAACTTTACAAACTGTGGATTTACCACTACCTATTCCACCTGTAACACCAACAACCATAATTAATTTCTTTCTATAAACTCCACTTTTGCTGGGTAAATTTTAATTTCCTTTACAAAATTTGGAAACCTTTCTAGTTGCACATTTAATCTATCATCTTCTAAATTTACTTTTTCGTAATCTACAACAACCTTAAATGATTTTTTATTGATTAATTTAAATTGCTCAATTCCACAAAAAAAAGTAAGATTAACTTTGCCTGGAAAAAATTGTAAAATTTTATTTTGCGGACAATTTACACAAACAACAGGAACACTAATTTTTTGCAATTTTAAAGCATCTAAATAAATATTTAAATCGATTTTTTCAGGAATAGATTTTTTAATTCCAAAGGGTAAATGAACAGGGAATTTACTTTCATAACGATTATTTTTTATTTGAATTTTTCCTAAATCCATTTCCCAAAACTTTAAATTTTGAATTTTCGACTTTGCGCCAATAATTAATATAGAATCTGGCTGCGTATGAAAAGACTTTATAGTATAAAAAGTAGAATCGAATAAAGCTTTATAAGAAAATCGAATGGGGAGTTTTTTATTCACCATTTTATCCGAGTAAAAAGTAATAGAATCTTTTTCAAAATCCTGAATTTTAGCAAATTTACCTAACTGTTCGGAAAAATTAATATTGGTTTTATCCAAAACACAAAACCATTTTTTTCCTTTATTAGTTTTTACATAATTAAAATCATTAGAACTTAATATGAATTGTTTTCTTTCAGGATTTAGATAAGAAAGCAACAACTCATAACCTTTTGCTTCTAATTGCACCTTAATTTTAGCAGGTGGCGCTTCATAAATTACCTCATTTGGAATATCTGGTAATTCATAACTCATATGTAAAACAATTTCCGTTTTAAAAGTATCCGATAAGGTTTTTAAAGTCCAAAACAAACAAGAAATAAAAACACAAATAATAAAAATCTCCCACTGCTTTTTGTCTTTTGGTAGCCATTCGAAGTTTTTTTCCATGAAAAATGCTTACAAATAAAATGATTCGTGAATATTAGGTATAAAAATATGTTTAAAATTTGATTTTTTTAGCTCTAACTTTAAATTTTCTTGCGATTCTCTTTCGCCATGTACAATAAATACTTTTTCAATTTGTTGTGGATCTTGACAACTTAAAAAACGTAAAATCTCACCATAATCTGCATGAGCACTAAAGGAATCAACAGCTACCACATCAGCATTAACCTGATACATATCTCCAAAAATGCGCACTTCTTTTTCTCCATGCTTAATTTTACCTGCTAAAGATTCCTTTTCTGCATAACCAACCAACAAAACAGTATTGTGGGGATTACCAATATTATGCATCAAGTGATGTTTAATTCTACCGGCATCTGCCATTCCCGATGCTGAAATAATGATACAAGGCTCTTTAATTTCATTTAATCTTTGTGAATCCTCCCTCGATTGTACATAAATCACATCATCAAAACCAAATGGATCACTTCGTGTTTCAATAAATCTTTTTACGCTTTTATTTAAATTGTTTAAATAGCTGCGCATTACATTAGTTGCACTAAAAGAAAGCGGACTATCTATAAATATTTTTACATCAGGTA
>JBEEPA010000178.1:0-2543 GCA_041191385.1 Bacteroidota bacterium
TACTTATCAGGAGTACGTAACCTACTATCCTAATAAAATTAAGGAATCGGAAGGTATTTTTATAAATGGAAAAGAACATGGTACTTGGAAGTTTTACCACGAAAATGGCAAATTAAAACAAGAAGTTAATTATTTTAATGGCGCTTTATACGGTAAAGCTGTTTTTTATTATAAAGATGGAAAACCTCAAACCGAAGGCTATTTTTTAAACGATAAACTGGATAGTACACACATTTCTTATCATGAAAATGGTAAAATTAGTGCAAAAGGAAAATACAAAAATGGTTTAAAAGTTGGTTTATGGCAAGGTTTTTATCCTAACGAAAAAAAAGAATACGAAGGATATTTTGAAGAAGGATATAAAGTTGGTGTTTTTACTTATTGGTTTGATAACGAACAACTTCAGAAAGAATATTTATGTGTAAAAGCAGAAGAAAAATTAATTAAAGCTTTTGATAAAACAGGAAAACCTTTGGTTGTGGATGGAAATGGAACTTTAATGGAATACAATGCTAAAAATCAGTTGGTTTATAAGGCAATTTATAAAAATGGTTTAAAAAATGGAATGGAGGAAAAATATGATATCCAAAATGGTATTTTAAAATCTAAAATTGAATTTTTAAACAATAATATCAATGGTATTTATTTAACTTTTTATGCTAATGGTAAATTAAAAGACAGCTCAAATTATGTTTTAAATATCGAACATGGAAAATGGAAACAATTTAACGAAAATGGTACATTAAAAGGCTCGGGCGAATTTAATGAGGGTATTGAAACTGGCGAATGGAAATGGTACAACGATGGTAAATTATTTATGGTTGGACATTTTAAAAATGGCTTAAGAGATGGGGAATGGTTATATTATTTTCCAAATTCGGGAATTATTGAACATTTAGCTTATTTTAAAAGTGGAGAAAAAGATGGCGAATGGAAGTATAATTATCCCAATGGGAAAACGCTTAAATTAATCAATTTTAAAAACGATAAAAAAAACGGAAAAACTTTAGTGTTTTATGAAGATGGAAAACTAGAACGTGAGGGAAATTTTAAAGACGATAAGGAAGATGGAAAATGGACTTCATACTACAGAAATACTAAAGTAAATGAAGTGGGTGATTTTAAAATGGGTGTTTTGCATAACGAATGGAAGGGTTATCATGAAAATGGAAATTTAAGATACATTACTACTTATAAAAATGGAGTAATGCATGGTAAATACGAGAAATATTTTCCTACTGGTAAAATTGGTATTAAAGGAGAACATTTAAATGGTTATGAAAATGGTTTATGGATTGATTGGCATGATAAAGGTTTTAGCAAACGCCAAGAGGGAACTTACAAAGTAATTAGTTTAAAAGAGGCGAAAAAACTAAAATTAACTGAAGCCAATGCTGTACAAACAGATTCATTATCTATAAAACATGGAACTTGGTTAGCTTATTTTGATGGATTAGGAGACAAAATTTATATGCAAACAGACTATAAAAATGGGAAAATTGATGGGAAACAAATCACTTATTACTCCAATGGCAACAAACAAATGGTTGCTCAATATAAAAATGGCTTAAAAAATGGTAAAACATTAATTTACGATAAAGATGGTAAGGTTGCAGAAAAATTAAAGTTCAAAAACAACAATCAAATTAAAAAGTAATATGTTTAAAAAGCTGATTTTATTGATTTCGATACTATTTGTAGGATATAATATCCATGCAAATTCTATCGAATTTCAAAATAAAATTAAAAACATCAATGCTTTACAACAAAAAATGATTAATGCTTCCATAATGGAATTGATGGAGGTAAATAATCAAATGATTGATTCTTTACGTATTTTATTATCCAATCCAGATTTTGAAAATTATTCGCTTGACTCCTTAAAAAACTTTTATATTTTAAACGGGCCAAAAAATGAGTTTAGAATTATCACTTGGAAATTACAAGAAAATAAGGATAAGTTTATGTATTTTGGTTTTACGCAATACTTCTTAGGAAAAAACAAAATAAAAGTTTGTTTATTAGATGAAAATAACAATTGGGAACAAGGACAATTTACAACTCAGGACACATCAAAATGGTTGGGATGTGTATATTACAGCATGGTACCTCCTAAAAAATACAACGACGATTATTATATACTTTTTGGCTGGGATGGCAATGGAAGTAAAACGAAAAAAAAGATAATTGAAGTAGTAAAATTTAACAAACAAGGTATACCTACTTTTGGTAAGGATATTTTTGTAAGCGAAGAATTTAAAGCACCGAGGGGTAAAAAAATATTCCGAATTGTTATGGAATATGCGTCCAATGTTTCCATAACTTTACATTACGATTTAAACATGAATATGATTGTATTCGATCATTTGAGTCCAACGAATGAAAGATTAAAAGGAGTTCGTGCAGCATATGTGCCTGATTTTTCATTTGATGCCTTTAAATATGAAAAAGGAAAATGGAATCATTTATCCGATGTAGATGCTAGAGTGTTAAAAACACCAAAACCTCAAAAATTTAATCCAAGAGATTATCCTAACAACGAA
>JBEEPA010000179.1:0-8271 GCA_041191385.1 Bacteroidota bacterium
CAATTGTATCACCAAAAAATTTATCTCTAATACCAGTAATAGTAAGTTCTGTTGCAACTCTTTCCCCTTTTCTAAAAAAATAAATATTATTACTTCTTCCCTCCCAGTTAATTGTACTAGAATTAAATCCATTACTTAATCCAGTAAATATTTGTTCTGCTCCAGATGTTAGGCCTATTAATCTAAGTTTCCAAGATACCTCTTCATTAAATTGGGCTATAAATTCTGGTTTTTTTGATTGGGTAAAATTTAGCTCTGTTATAGTTAGCTCCTGAACAAATTTAAAATCTTTAGTTGCCGATTTAATTTCGGGTCCTAATTGCTCTTGTTTGGTACAAGATGTTGCAAACATTGTTACAGCAACACCTAATATGAATGATAAGTTTTTAATTTTCATTGTTTTACATTTTAAATTTAAAACCAATTATATTAACGATATTAAAACGATAAAATTTTATACAGTTGGTTTTAAAAAAGTTAAACTATATTATTTTGTTTAAAAAATACCTCTGTAATGTAAAAACACCTGACCAAAATTATAATTACTAGCTGTTGCAAAATTATTTTGCATATCTGTAAAATTATAGTTTAAAGTAAACATTTGGTGTTTATTAAATCTTGCTCTAATACCTAATGAATATATCATTTCGTTCATATCCACAAATAATTCATCATAATCTACAATAGCATTAAAACCATTTCTTTTAGCAATAAACTCATTACCTTTTGCAGTAAACGATTTCATTCCTACTAAAAAATCTAATTTTTTAACCACTTCAAAAGTTAATCCTGCATCAATTAAAGTACTATTTAAATCTACTAAAGCTCCTTGAGTTCTAGTTGTGTTTTCGTATCTAGCACCAAAATTAATATCGAAAATTCTTGTCATATCCAACATTTTACCTAAATGTACATTTGCACCCCCATTCACCAATAAAAACTGACGTTTAGCAACACCACCTTCACCTTGTACTTCAGTAAAATATGAACCTTTTACACTTGCGTCTAATATATGGTTTGAAGTATCTGTTGAAATCCCTAATTCACCTCCAATTCTATTAGGAGTTGCTTTCCCATAAGGATTTGTATTGTTGTAATAAGGTAAAAACGCCATTAAATTTGGTGTTATTGCAGAGTTGTAAATATCCTCTGATGTAAAACGATCAAATAACAATTGCTGACGTACCAAACCAATTTGTGGAGTTGATAAAAAAGTAAACATCGACATTTGTGCATTTTCGTTAATTCTTCTGGTTTGAGCAGAAGGGCTAGAAAATAATACACCTACACTTCTAAAATTTACATCAATTTTAATTTTTGCTTTTTTTAATCCTAAACGTGCGTCAAAATCAACAAAACCATCATTATAAGCAGAATCTACAGCAGTTGGAGCATCAGGATTTTGAGTAAATTTATATCCACTCATACCACCTTCAAATCTTGCTTGTAAATACATTTTAGAATTTTCTTTAAAATAATTTACATAACCTGTTCCAACATTATTACGGTATTTAAATTGTGCTCCAAATGGATTTACATCGTACATTGATACAGCATGTATACCTAACTTTAAGCCTTTAGATAATCTTAACTCTACATTTCCACCACTTAATAATCTGTCTGGAACTCCTCCATCGTTTGTTGGAACATTTCTAGAAGTAAAAGCATAAATTCCTAAGCCTTTACCTTCTTCATTAAATTTAAAAAAATGTTGACCAGCTAAACCTTGTAATAACCAAGTGTTGCCTAAGTTAAAGTTTTCGTATTCAATGATTTCTCTTCGCATACTAAATAATGCATTTTCGAAAGTTCTTCCAGGAATCACATCATTATTGTACACAGTATAAGGAGACAATTGAACACGTATATCACCAATTTCGTATTTAAACCCACCAATTTTACCCATCATAGCAAACTGACGGAAATCGAAGGTTGTACCCTGACCAAACAATGCTCCAAATGGACTTTTAGCACGTAAAATTGCCATTGCTTGAAAGTTAGAATCTACATTTAAATTGGTTTGTAAATCAAATAAGTTATAACCAGCCGTTCCACTTTGTTGAAACGAATTGTTGTCTTTAGTTAAATTTCCACCTAGATCGTTTTGCGAAATAATAGAACGACCTAAACCATTTATAGTAAAATTATTGTTTTGTGCATTTGCAGTAAATCCTAAACCTAAGGCAATTGCAGAAGCTAAAAATTTATTTTTATATTTCATGATAATGAGTTTTTAGAAAAATATTTTTAATTCAAGTGTTGTTTCAAATCCAGAAAATCTATCGTTTACAAAGTTTTTATCCTTATGCGTCATGTACTTTGTTCTCAAATGTATTCCAGAATATTTATTAAAATCGTAGTCAATACCTACAGCTGTCATTGTTCCAATATTGTCGATTACTCTTTTTTTAGCTAATGATGGATCAAATTCATCCACACCATTATCAGAAGACAAGTTTACTTTATCAGAACCTTTGATACCTTGCACAGCAAAGTTTGCTACTAAATTGATATTAGATTTTACTTGATACGCAGCAGTAAAATCGTTGTACCATAAAGCGATTAAATTATTATTACCCAAAGCAGGAGCAAAGCTAAAATTTGAACTAATTGTGTTTAAACTCGAAAAATTTAATAAAACTAATTCTTTACCTGCAATTTTAAACTTTGATTTTAACAACATTTCAACGGCATTAAAACCTAATAAATCTCTGTTTCCTTCTGCATCACGAGCAGAATGAAAATCATTACCTAAAGTAATAGTTTCAAAAGTACGGAACCAAACTGATTTTACACGACCATAAGGACCACCAGCTTGAAACCAAGGACGAAATCTTGAACGGCTAAAAGAATTTACACGATGCTGAATAGTAATTGTATCGTGATTAGCTTGCAACTCTTGGCTAGCAGAGTAACCAAATTGCGCTTTTAAATTGTCTAGTAAAGCTGCCTCAATTTGTAAATTTACCCCTCTACGGTTGTTTGTAATTTGTCCAACTTCGTTTGATACATTCGTAAATAATGTTGCATCCCAATTTAAATCGTTAGCAGCTCCACCTTGTTTTACTGCATGATTAGAATTAATGATTGAGCCATCTACACTAGCTAAATTTTGTCCAATTTGATAAAACTCAACCGAAAAAGGATTTTCCACAGATCTTTGGTCGAATTCTAATTTTAATGACCCCCCTGTTCCTACACCATTATTAGCATATTGTTGTACTTGAGGATTGCTTACCTTACCTACACCAAATTCACCAATCACTTTTACTTTTTTAATTTTTAAGTCTAAATTAATAGATCCAATAGTGTTGTTATCGCTTACACCTCCAACAAAATCAGTTTTAGCCAATCTTTGATAAAAATTTGCCCCTATATACCCTCTAGCATATCTCTCAAAAATAACTTTTTCTAAACGATAACCATGAGTTAAAGCAGGGAAAAATCTACCAATTTGAGATTGTAAATTCGAAAAGTTTGTTCTACCTGCAACCGCTTTGAAGTTAATTTGCATTGGTAACCACTGTATTTCGGTTACAAATCCTTGTAAAGGAGAGCGTCCTAAAAACTGTCCACCTATATCAGATGATAAAGTAAAGTATTCTTGATATCTTGTAAATGAGTTACGGTACCAATCCCAAGGTAAACGCTCAAAATAATTATCACGATATAAAGGCTGTCCCATTGTAAAACGCGATAAAGATGTTGCTAAAACTTCCCCAGCATAAACCGTAGTTACAACCATATCGTTACGCATTGTTCCTCGGAAATTTAAGTTTTGAATTGTACTTAAATTTTGAGCTTTACCATCTCTTAAAGCTCCTGTGAAATTATGCGACATGGAATAACCTACACTAAAAGTAACATTATCTTTTAATTTAGATTGTAAATTTAATTCCAATACAGGATAACCACCTAAAGCACTTCCGCCAATATTAGCTTGAGGATAATCCGAGAACGAAAAGTTTTTATCACTATTAATCATATCCGAATAGGATTCATTCATAGAACGATAAATAGATAAAAAACGGGAAACCCCCGAAACTTTAATTTTATCACTTGGAATACCAGTAGTTTTATTAATTCCTGTATTTAAAAAACCATAAGCCGAGCTTGTGTCTATCCAAGTATTTGGTGGTTCGGGTAATAAATAATTCATCCTTGTACTATTAAAAGCATCCGATGAACCAGGATTACCAGCATTTGCACCAAGAACACAAGACGTAAGCATTATTGATGCCCAAAATCTTTTCATTTCTTGTTTTGCCATTTTTAAATTAATAATTAGTAGTTAAAGGTTAGTATCTTTTTTTAATTCTTGGGCGTTCACAAGGTTGTAAAACTTCCACTAATTGATCAGCTAAAGGAGTTCCAGAAATCAATAAAGTCCCCGGTTTTTTTAAGATATAATCATTGGTTGCATCCCAAATAATTACCCCTCCACATTTTTTATCCATTACATATTGAGCTTTTAAACGAATTGATTTTTCGTTATCATAAGAAACAAAAGAAGTATCCTTTTTATTAATCAAATAAGGTACTTTTGCAACATCGTCCCATTTTTCCTCAAATAAATTAATTTTTTCCATAATGTAGTAGTAAGATGGCATACCTTCCCAAATAGGCCACATTTCTTCATCAACTACACCTTTATGTTCGCCAAACAACTCTGGTTTGCCATTTTTAAATCCTTTTAAACTTCTACCATAAAATGCAACACCCATATTAATTTTTTTAGTAGGAACATTACGTTTCATCAATAATTTAAATGCTTCATCTAATGAACCTTCATAACCTTGAGCTGGTGCATACAGCGGACTATTATGTGTTGCTATATCTGTCCATGAACCATTAAAATCGTAAGTCATCATGTTGATATAATCCATGAACTTAGAAACTTCTTCATATTCGATACATTCCATTTGGCTTAAATTAGCACCAAACGCAGCAGTTAATAAGTAGTGGCGGTTATGTTTTGCGCCCAATGCATCAATAGAATCTCTAATTTGTTTCATGAACAAAGTGAAATTCTTTTTATCTACTTCAGGACGCCCACTATGTTCTTCATAACAAGGATATTCCCAGTCGATATCAATCCCGTCAAACTGATATTCTCTAATTAATCTATTACATTCGGATGCAAATCTTGCTCTTTTAACAGGGTTGTTAGCCACCTCAGGGAAATTGTCACTTAAAGTCCAACCACCAATAGAAATCATTAATTTTACCCCCCATAAGTGCGCATAATCCACAATTGAAGTATTTGGATAATAAGCAGGTTGCGGTTTACTCCAATCGATTTTACCTCTTAATAAAATCGTATCCGCCCAAGGGTCGATTCCAGCTATATATCCCAAAGAATCTGGAGCAAAAAATGAATAATTTAAAATAGTGTATCGAGAATAATCTAAAGCTTCTGGAATAACAGCACCAGAACGTTTGTACATTTGCCAAGAAGCATAGTAACCGATAATCTCTTTACAATTTGGATCCTTTTCGGGGATTTGCGCATTGCTAATTTGTATATTCCATACAAAAGCAAACAAAGTTAAAATAGATAAATAGTTTATTTTTCTCATAACATTTAAGGTTGAGGAACAAATATAGAATTTTGCTTTGAAGAATTTGTAATTTTAGTTAATAAATTGATTGGACAGATGCAAGACACAAGTTTAATCTCTTAATTTTCAATTGATTAAATCGATAAAATTTCAGCAACTCTAACCACTTCTTCATCCACAGAATCTTTAAATTGAATAGCTTCTTCTAAAGGAGTATAAGCAATTTTATTGTTGATTAGTCCCGCCATCAATAAAGTTTTACCATCTAATAAAGCTTCAACAGCAGCAACACCTAAACGGCTAGCCAAAACTCTATCAAAACAGGAAGGTACACCACCTCTTTGGATATGTCCTAATGTTGTTACTTTAGTTTCTAGATAATCAAATTTTTCTTTAACCATTGCAGCAACTTTTTCGGCGCTACCTAAAGGAAAACCTTCTGCAACTATAATTATATGAGAGGATTTATTGGATTTTTTACCTTCCTCTAATTTTTGAATAATATCCTCAATTGTAGTTTTTTTCTCAGGAATTAAAATATTAACTGCACCAGAAGCTAAACCTGTGTATGCAGCAATATATCCAGAATCTCTACCCATTACCTCCACAAAAAATAATCTATCGTGAGATTGAGCAGTATTTCTGATATTATCCACAGCATGAATAACTGTATTGTTAGCAGTATCAAAACCAATTGTAAAATCAGTTCCATGTAAATCGTTATCAATAGTACCCGGCACGCCAATTACTGGAATACCAAATTCTTCGCACAACAATTTAGCACCTGTAAAAGTACCATTACCACCTATAGCCACTAAAGCATCAATACCGTGATTTTGTAAATTTTGGTAAGCTTTTGCTCTACCTTCTTTTTGATGAAACTCTAAACATCTAGCAGATTTTAAGATTGTTCCACCTTTTTGTAAAATATGATTAACCGAACGAATGTCCAATTCGGGAATAATATCCCCTTCAATCATACCTTGATATCCACAGTTGATACCCGCAACTTGAACACCATAATAAAAAGAGGAACGAACAACGGCTCTAATAGCCGCGTTCATTCCTGGAGCATCTCCACCTGATGTAAAAACACCAATCTTTTTAATAGGTTTAATCATTTAAAATTATTTAGAAATAATTAAAGCTAACTCAGCCATTCTGTGGCTAAAGCCCATTTCGTTATCGTAAAAACTTGTCATTTTAACCAAAGTAGTTCCATTTTGAGGAATTACTAAAACCTCATCAGAAATCATTGATGAATAAGGCTCACCAACACAGTCTCTAGAACACTCATAAAAATTACCGATATAAGCCATTTGTTTTAAAACAGTTGTAGCATTCATTTTATCGATATTAGCTTTCATAGCAGAAACGATAGCTTCTGAAGTATGTTCACCTTCAACTAAGTAAACACATTCCACAACACTACCAGTGTCTGTAGGAACTCTTAATGCAGTACCATTTAATTTACCATTTAAGTGAGGTAAAACTTTACCTACAGCTTTAGCAGCACCCGTAGAAGCAGGAATAATATTATTCAAAGTAGCTCTATTTTTACCACCACCAAAAGCATCAGCAACCTTTTGTGTAGCTGTAGCAGCATGTGTAGTACTCATTAAACCAGAAATAACTTTAAATGAATCATCTAAAGCTTTAGTCATTGGAGCCAAACAGTTTGTAGTACAAGAAGCATTAGAAACAATTGTATCTTCAGCTTTAATAATATGATGATTTACACCAACCACAACAGTAGTTGTAGCATCGTTACAAGGAGCAGAAACGATAACTTTTTTTGCACCTGCATTAATATGCGCTTGAGCTTTTTCTGTAGTTAAATAGAAACCAGTACATTCGAATACGATATCTACATTATGTTTTGCCCAAGGAATATTGTTAGCATCTTTTTCTGCATAAACAGTAATTTCATGCGAACCTACTTGGATAACGTTTTCACCCTTTAAGCTAACTGGAACAGGAAATCTACCAAAAATAGAATCTTTAGGTAAACCGTTTGCAATTTCTTTAGCAGAAACTAAATCGTTACCAGCTACAATTTCAATTTGATCGTTAAATTTCTCAACAATCACTCTCATTACGTTTTTTCCAATTCGGCCCATTCCGTTAAAGGCCACTCTTACTTTACCCATTTTGAATTCAAGTTTAAAAGATTAGTATTAGTTATAATTTATGGCAAGCCAAAAATTGCAAGTTGCAAAAATAAAGTTTTTTTTTGTTTAACCTAAAAAAACAACTTTTTAATACTAACATCGTTTGTTTATTAATATTAAATAAATATAAAAACAACATATCCTTAAAGTTGTTTCGTTTTGAATTACCAACTAAAATATGGAACTTTACATTTAAAATATTTTATATGCGTTTGTTAACTGTTACAATAATTTTATCAAGTATGATATTTTTTTCATCTTGCCCCAAAAAAGATGAATTTAACTATCGAATGAATAATCAAAAAAATGCATTTGCTTTTGTATTAAGTAACAGCAGCAATGCAAACAGTGGGCAATTGGCTCAAAATATTGTACAACGTATTAAAAAAAATCAAATTTCGGGTTTATCCAATTCAAGAGTAACTATACTTGCATTTCATCCATCCGAAATTCAAGAACCGTTAAATTCATTAACAGCAAAAGCTTTTTTAAATTTGTTTAACGAGAGTGGAAATAAAACTTTTTCATCTTATCCAAAT
>JBEEPA010000180.1:0-4084 GCA_041191385.1 Bacteroidota bacterium
TACCAAGCATAATTATTTGCTACATTATTATCAATTGTACCATTAGCAGTTAAAACAGAGTTTTGTCCTGTACATACTGAGTTATCACCAGTAATATTTACATTAGTTGGTGTTTGTGCAACATTAAATGCAAAAGGCGTTGCGTTTACATCAGAACATGCTGCTGAATCAATTGTATTAGCTATAACTACAAAATAATTTCCTGCTGTATTAATATTAATTGTATTTTGGTTTGTGTTGGTAGCAATAATATTTGCGGGTAATATTGATCCTCTATACCATGTATATATGTAATCTTCACCAACTGTTAAATCATCCGCATTAGCTGTTAAAGTGGAATTTCCTCCTGTACAAACATTATTGTTACCTGTAATTGATACATTTGTTGGTGTAACACAAGTTATTTCAGGTGTACAAGTAGAAAACTCTGATGAGTTTGGAACTGGGTTAGAACCTGCTTGAGTAGCCATAACGATTACATTAGATTTTGTAACTACATTTCCAACATTAGATGGAGAAGCTAAATCAAATTCCCACATAAATAATCCGTTGGAAGAAGCAGTAGCGGCTGCTGTTACACTTGTTACATAAAGATTTCCTTGTGAAGCATTATTGTCACAATCCACTCTACACAAAGTATCTTTTACATATATATCTACAATAGCATTAGCACTTGGAGCGTAACCTGAAACAAAACTTGGTCTACTTTCATTTGTTTCAACTAAAATAGTTTTTACATTGTTAGGTTTACCATATAAATTATTACCTTCATCGGTTAATAGAATACCTTGTTCAGAATTACAAATAAAACTATTTGATCTAAAATTATTTCCGAAAGTTGTTGCACCTCTAGAATTATCCCATTCTAATCCTCTTCTAACTAAGATTCCATTTTTATTATTCGAAATAATATTTCCCCTAGTGGGATTACCAATAATGTTATTTCTTGCACCTCTTTCAATTATAACTCCTTCGTTAACATGGTTGGTAATTAAGTTGTTAAAAACACTATTGTTGGAATTTCCTAATAAAACTAACCAAATACCAACTCCTCTACCTGCTGCATTTTTACTATTTGCAATTACATTTCCTTGTAAAGGATTATCTCCTCCAATAATATTTCCAGTTCCAACCTCTATTGAAATTCCATAATCATTATTTCCTCCATCTGTAGAATCAGCATGCATACCAATAAAGTTAGACCTAATTATGTTATTGTTGGCAGTATTTCTTAATGCAATACCACCACCAGTTCCATAAACAGAATTAAATCCATTATGGTTTATAGTATTACCAATCACATTTATATTATTCGCATTAGTGTGTAAAGTAATTCCATCAAAAGCATTTCCTAAGTTTGCTTTATTGTTATCAGTACCAATGAAATTGTTATTTATACTTCCACTAGACACGTTTTCGTATCTCACACCCGATATTCTGTCTGGCATGTGATTTAAAGAGACTGGATTAGCATCATGTAATGTTCCAGCACCATTATTAACAATAATATTTTCATTAACTTGTACGCCATTGGATCTAGAAACATATACACCATTCCAGTCGTTACCAGCTGAATTTAATAAAGTATCTTTTCCAATAGTATTGTTTCTTATTATGGATTGATTAGTTGTATTTGTTTCATGATGAACAATAATACCATTTGTTCTATTATTGTAAACAAAACAATTTTCAACAATAGTGTTAGTTCCAGAAATATTTATTGCCCCTTGTCTTATAATAGGTTTATTAGCAATGTCAACTGCAATATTTGAGTGGTTATTAAATACATTTAAGTCATTAAGTCTATTTCCAGATCCGTTAGTAACATTTACACCACTTTTTAGATTGGAATACGAAATTGAATTTTCAACCAAGGCATTATTTACAGATACTAAATTTATTCCTGCTTCTCCATTTTCATAAGCTTGAACTTTTCTAATTAAAGCATTATTAGAATTAGCTTCAACCGATACACCTCCAGCGTCATTGTTTCTAAATACACAATTTTCAATTACTGGACGCAAACTATTTGCAATACCAACACCATTAATATTGTTTCCGAAAAATATTGAATTAGTAATTCTTGTATCATTACTTCCTCCAATTACCAAAACTCCGTTTTGTCCGCTATTCGAAACTATATTAGAATCTAATCTATTATTTGTTGAATTTTCAATAGAAATACCATGATTGGTAGTTGAATTCGAAATTTGAGAGTTTTTTATAGTAATATTACCGCCTCTTAAAATATATATACCTCTTTGTTGAGCTTGGTTTATGGTAATACTATCTAAAATCACATTAGACGCATCTTCTAATTGAACGGCATCTAAATTATTGCCAAGAGATGTGAATTGAGCCTTTCTAATTATATGATTTGAACCTCTAACAATTAAACCAGTGGAATTCCTATTTTCTCTAACATTATAAAGTTGATTTCCAGTACCATTGATTATAAAGTTGGATAATTCACTATTTCTAACAATATTATTGTTTCCTGTTATTTCAGCACCAATATTTCCTGTATTATTAAAAACACTATCTAAAATGTTATTGTTTCCTGTAACAACAAATGCTCTGCCAGAAGTTGATGAACCTATATTCACTGTAATTTTTTTAAATGAGATATTGCTTCCAGATATAACTATACGATCACCATCGGTATTTTGACTTATTAAACCTTCAACTCTTGAATTTGAAGCACTTGCATTAAATGACATTGCAGATAAAATTCTTATAGCTCCTCCGTCTTGTGTTGAATAACCATTTATAAACACAGGACCTGTGAAACTTGCTAAGTTCCAGTTGTTACCATTAACTAGAGAGTTTCCTGGTAAATTAAATACAATTGTATCTAATCCTGGGTTAATATTTGCAGAATCTATAGCTGCAAAAAATGAACCAGGTAATGGTGGGTTTTGCCACTCATTTCCAGTTGTGGTACTAACTGTATATACTTTAGATTGTACATGATAAGTGATAGATAGTAATAAGGCTAAAAGTAATAAATTTTTTTTCATAAAAAATAACTTTAGTTAAGGTTAAGTTGCTTTAAATCAAAAATTTAAATCAAAAATTTAAATCAAAAATTTTTAAATTTATTAGTTTGAGTATTTATTTATTTTTAACAATTAAGATATAAATTCATTCAAACTAGCCCACTAATTTAACAATAAATTGTTTATTAATCATAAATTATTTACTAAAAAAATATTTTTTTTATACTTTTTGATTAAACGTGAATGAATTTACTGCAGAAAATTATTAATTTTAATTTATGGCACTAATCAACTCATTAATGACTTGGAGGATGAAACAAAGGTTTCATCAAATTGAATTATTCATCAGGCATCCATTAGACATTCAAAAAGAATGTTTACACTCTATTTTATATGACGCTAAGGATACCGAGTGGGGAAAAAAATATAGTTTTAACAGTATTGAAACTATTCAGGATTTTCAAAATAGAATTCCTTTGCAGGACTATGAATCTATGAAATCTGATATTCACCGTTCGATGCAAGGTGAACAAAATATTTTTTGGCACAGTACCATTAAATGGTTCGCAAAATCATCAGGTACTACCAATGATAAAAGTAAGTTTATTCCTGTAAGTGTTGAGTCCCTTAAAGATTGCCATTATAAAGCAGGCAAAGATATGTTATCCATATATTGCAATCAGGTGGAAGATACACATATTTTTACTGGTAAATCATTTACTACTGGAGGAAGCAATCAAATAATAAATGATAAAAATGGATTTTACCAAGGAGATTTATCAGCTATACTTATAGATAATTTACCAATGTGGGTTCATCTTTTTCGAGCCCCTGAAAAAGAAATTGCTTTAATGGGTAATTGGGAGGAGAAAATAAAAAAAATGGCAGAGAGTACGGTAAACGAAAATATTACCTCCTTATCTGGAGTTCCTTCATGGTCGTTGGTTTTATTTGAGTATATGATTGAAAAATATAAGGCTAAAAACATGAAAGAGATTTGGCCTAATATGGAATTGTATATGCATGGTGGAATTAAATTTAATCCTTATCAAAAAAGATTTAAGGAATTATTACCCGATATTAAT
>JBEEPA010000181.1:0-9072 GCA_041191385.1 Bacteroidota bacterium
CTTGCTATTCTTTTGATACAATTTCTATTGATTCTTTAACGCCTAACCAAGTAAGCTTTTATTACAAAAATGGAGGGTATGAAATGACTAGTTTTAAAATAAATAAAAAATGGTTTGTAATTTTTGCTAAACTTGATAGCATAGAAACTAAAAGATTTTATTTTAACGAATTATATAGTTTAACTTTTTCTACCATTTCTAATTATAAACTTATAAATTATTATACAACAAATGGAGGTTTAATGTTATTAGGAACTTTGAGTTTGTTGAGTTTAACAAATCAAAATCAAAGTGTTTTATCAAAAATCACTTATGGACTATTTCCAATTCCATTTTGGGGTGCATACGAAAATTCTAAATACAATCGGAGAATTCATTTTTTAATGAAAGATTGGGAAATAGTTGTAAAAAAGTAAACTTTAAGGAATTAAAACAACAATTGTACTTGAACGCTTGCGGTGTGGATGGTTGGGGCGGTTTGAGATTTACGTCCTTCGTAACTTATATTCGCTTGTAAATTATTTTGAAAACTTTGCTGGTAACGAATTTGCCAAGTAAAATTTTGTCCGATTTGTAAACCCTCTAACATTTCGAACTGAATTGGGGAGTTGGTATTGCTTTGATTTTTAACATCAAAAGTAGTTTGTATATAATCCACTTGTACATTTAATCGGCCTTTTCCAACCGCAGCAAAAGTTACGTCGGAGCCAATTTTTTGATACGTAGTTGCTTGTCCGCCAAACACATCGGCATTGTTTTTTTGCTTGTACGACACATTTAAATTTAATCGGAAATTTGGGTTAGGTTGGTAACTAATAGTGGGTTCGATAATGTAAGATTGAATTAAAAATTCGTTATTGGCAAAAAGCTCGCTAGAACGTTGTTTTTTTTGCTTTTCTAATTTTAATTGTAAACTGTATTGTTTGTAAAAATTCCATCTAATTTCGGAAATATTTTGCTGTAACAACCTACCTTCCAAACCATTCACTAAAATATTTTTAGAAGTATTTTTACCCCAAGTATAATTTACGCCAAATTTTGGATTGCTCCGGTTAAAATATAAAGTATTACGTTGATTGCTATTAACTGATATCAAATTGGCATCTGTAAAATTATTGGTAAAAGGAATGGCAAAAATACCTTCGTTGGTTTTTAAAGTTTTTTCGTTTAAGTTGATGGTAGTTTGATTAGAAAAGCGCGTAATAAATTTTTTCAAGTTGTTATCACGATTTAAAATTTTTGCAGGCGTAATATTTAAGGAATGATTTAACTGATTGGAAAAAGTGCTTACAAACTCGTTTGTAGGTAAAAATACCCTAACAAAATTAGCTTGATCCTGAAACTGAGCAATTTCAAATTCGTTAATTTGTTGTTTACCATCCGCATTATAATCTATCCAAGTATGTGTTCCTTGTCCGGCTAATACCTCCACATAACTAAAAGTTCGTTTTAATTCGTTACCTGTACCCATTTCGTAAAAAGTAGTAGCCGCAATAAAACCTTTCCACCAATTGTTTCTAAAATCTAAACGGTTTAACAACGTATTTTCGTTTATTTGTCCGCGTAAAATCGAGTCGATTACATTCATCACCCTATACGTAGATTTTAAAGACAACTTATTGATTTTGCTTTTATTACTAAAATCCAAAGCGTAATTATGTGCGTTAGTATTTCGTGTAAGTTGATTGTTTAGTGGCAAATCATCCGTACGATATTCGTAGGATAAAAAAGTGCTCCATTTTTCATGATCATAACCCGCTCCCGAACCTAAAATTCTAAAATTTATACTGGTAGGCAATAAAGAATCCAACTGAACCAAACGTGCGATATTTTGTTCCTGTTCCTGCCACAAAGCCATGTTGAAATTTTTAATTTTTTGGTTAAAACGCACATTGTGTTTTAAAAAAGTTGAAGAAAATACACTACCCGATGAACTTAAATAACTTACATTACCTAAAATTTCGTTCCCAACACCCAAGGAAGTATTAAACGATGCTCTATTTTTAAACCCAGTATAATCGCTTCCACGATTTAGCAACATATTTTCTATCGAAATTTTTTCCTTATTATTTTTTAAAAATTGATGATTTAAAGTTATCCAATGTTCTGTTTTTTCAGGTTTATTTGTTAAATTCCAATCCCTTTGGAACTCCACTGTTCTAAATCTTTCCACCTCCGTAAACCGATTACTTACTTGCTGGTAACTTTGTTTGCTAATCATTTTCCAATCGTTTCGTAAATCCTTTTCGGTTTCTAACTTAGCATTTACAGCGATACCCTGATTATCCGATTTATCCTTATCCGAAAACAAATTGATGTTGTTGTTTGATAAAGCTGTTTCGATAAACAATTTTTGTTTAGGTTTAAATTGATGTTGTAAAGTAAAAGTAGCCATTTGTTGCTGTTTTGGAGTTACTAAACGCACCACAGGCTCGTAACTACCTGTATTTTTACCATTTGAAGGAGCAGTCCAGGCAAACTCTCTACCATTAGCATTAGAGGGTACTAATTGGTACGTTCCATTACCCAAACCCACGTTGCTAAAAGTGATGTTATAAATGGCGTTTTCCGTGCTAGAAGCCTTGTAATAAGTATATAAAGTTCCATTTACCAAAGTATCTCTTTTTTCGTACAAAACAGCGTTGTTGGTAGAGGAATCCGCCACAACAATAGAAGGTTTGAAAGCCAAATGTAAACTATCCCCTACATCTGCCATTAATTGAATATCTGCCGGATTTAATAACTGATTGATACTTTGAAATTTCATGTCCTGCTCCGAAAATAAATTGATACGCAATTGCGTTTTGTTGTTCCAATCAATTTCGGTAGAGGAATACACTAAAGTACGCGAGTAATTACGGGCAGTGTATTGGAACTCAAACACAATACGTTTATCTTTAGTAATAATTTGCTTGCTGGTAAAGGTGATTTCGCCTGTGTTGTAATTAATCACATAATCGTTTTCCATCCCTCGTTTCAACAATTTTCCATCAATATACACCCGTTCTGTACCGCTTAAAACTATAATAAATCGTTCGTTTTCGGCTCCAATCATTTGGTAAGGCCCTTGATTTCCCTCTGTTCCAAAAAAGGAATTTCGCGCAAATTGTCCGCGGGATAAGGCACCATTTAATTCGGTTTTAATCGTTTGATTTTTATGTTTAAATTCCCCTTTATACCCTAAACCTTGCGCTTTTTTATTCAGTTTTAAAAAAACATCTTCCTGTTCCATAAAAGGGAAATCTCCTGCAACCAATTGGTGATTATTTTTGCTAAACTGAATAAACACACGGTCGAAATCTTGTAATTGCTGTGTGTTTCCATCAGGTTGTATCGGGATATTGTTATCGCTAATTGCCGCAACAATATCAATATCCTGAATTTTTCCTGCTAATTGTAAGTTTAACTGTGAAGAAACCGATAAATCCCGATTATTACCGAAATTAACTCCTCGGGAAATATTTCCATTTTTTTGCAACTGATTATCAGAAAATAAATCGGCGTAATTTATTTCTTTCACGCCATAACTTTGATAAGGATTAATTGTTTGTCCTTTATTATTTTGTGTACTATCTCTGTGTTTAAAATCGATTGCTAAATTGTAAGGAAAAACACGATATTGAATTTGGATACTATCTTGTAGTAGTGGATTTTTAATAATAATATATGATTTTAAAAAGTTTATTTCATAATCAGATGAATCTAAATCCTTAAGAATAAACGAACTTGGAATAATACTTAAGCTATCTAAAAAAATAGTATCATTAGTAGCTTTTACAGTAGTTTTACGATAATTAGATAAAGTATTATGCTGCGCACAAAGTATATTTGTACACCAATACAAACCACAAAAAACTAAGTATTTTAAATGTAAAAAGCGCAAAAAAATAATTTTTTCAAAGGTAACGTAATGTTTTGATTTTTATTCGCTGAAATTCTTGTAAATTTTCTTGAATTTATTTCGATAAGGATTATTTTGAAAGATTAGATAATATATTTAAATTTGGTTTAAATATTTAATCAAAAATAAACCTATAGTTTATAATATATGAGTAAATTAAACCATTTGATAACTTCATGGCCTAAAAATGCCATATATTTAATTAGTTGGTTGCAAAACCAAGGCTATTCCAATCAGTTGCTACTTAAGTATAAAAAAAGCAATTGGATAAAGTCATTAGGAAGTGGGGCTGTAATCAAACAAGGCGATAAACCAACTATTGAAGGTGCTTTGTATGCATTACAAAAACAAGGCGAATTTAAAATACATATTGGCGGAAAAACTGCATTAAACTTATTAGGAAAAGCACAATATTTGGAGTTTAATAATCAAAATTATTATTTATTCGAATCCAACAGTCAAGCACTTCCTAAATGGTTTACAAATAGAAAATGGATTAGCGGTTTTAATATCACGAAAAATTCGATTTTACCAGTAAATTTAGGTTTAATAGAAATGGATTTTGGTTCATATAGTCTAATAATTTCTGGTGCTGCAAGGGCAATAATGGAGTGCTTGTTTCTATCACCAAAACATCAAGATTTAATTGAGTGTTATCAAATTATGGAAAATTTAAATAATTTACGTCCAAATAATATTCAGAAATTACTAGAAAGTTGTACCTCAGTTAAAGTTAATCGATTATTTTTATTTTTAGCCAAAAAAGCAGGGCATGATTGGTACTATAAATTAGATTTAGAAAAAATAAATTTAGGAAAAGGTAAAAGAAAAATCGTTGATAATGGCATTTACATTCCCGAATTTAAAATAACAGTTCCCAAAATTTTAGTAAATGGAGAACTATAAAAATCAAGTACAACTATTATTAAATGTTTTGCCAGAAGTAGCAAAAGAAAAATGTTTTGCTTTACATGGCGGAACAGCAATTAATTTATTTGTAGAAAATATGCCACGTTTATCTGTAGATATTGATTTAACATTTGTTAATTTACAAGATAGGGCAACTTCTTTTGTTTTAATAGAAGAAGCGTTAAAACGAATTGCATATAGAATTAGAAAAATTGATAATTCGATTAAAATAGATACTAAATTTGAAGTGCTTAAATTGTATATTAGTAATCGAAAATCAACAATTAAAATAGAGGTAAATCAAGGAATTAGAGGGCTTATTGACGATGTTGAAAACAGAAATCTTTGCGATAAAGCGGCTGAAACTTTTGATGTATTTTGTGTAATGCCTTGTGTGCCTATTCATCAATTATATGGAGGTAAAATATGTGCTGCTTTGGATAGGCAACATCCACGAGATTTATTTGATGTAAAAAAATTATTAGATGGAAATGGATTTGATGATAAAATAAAATTAGGTTTTTTATTTTGTTTATTAAGTAGTAAAAGGCCCATTTTAGAAATGTTATTCCCAAGTTTTATTCATCAAGAAAATGTATTTGATAATCAATTTAAAGGAATGACTAACGAAAATTTTTCATACATTGATTTTGAAAATACTCGTATTCAACTTTTACAAACAATTCATCAAAGTTTAAATGAAATAGATAAAAAATTTATATTAGATTTTGAAAATGCAAATCCAAATTGGAGTGTATATGATTTTTCAAAGTTCCCATCTGTTCAATGGAAATTACAAAATTTAGAAAAACTAAAATTCAATCAAGAAAATAAACATCAATTGGGTATAATTGAATTAGGTAAAAAACTAAATCTAATTTAATTATTTTGATACCTGCAAAACCTAAATTTGTGGTGGTTTATAATTATATTTGAAGCTTTAATTTTTATACCGTTTATTTTGGAGTTTAAAATAGCAAAATCAGATCCCTTAAGTAGCGCTCGTGCTGGTAGTATCACTACAGCTCACGGAACCATTCAAACACCTATTTTTATGCCTGTAGGTACCGTAGGAACTGTAAAAGGGGTGCATCAAAAAGAGGTAGAAGAGCAAATTAGAGCACAAATTATTTTAGGAAATACGTACCATTTATATTTACGCCCTGGTACATCTATTTTAGAAAAAGCTGGAGGTTTACATAAATTTATGGGCTGGAACAAACCAATTTTAACAGATAGTGGTGGTTTTCAAGTGTATTCTTTATCTGGAAGAAGAAAAATTAAAGAAGAAGGTGTAAAGTTTCAATCGCATATCGATGGCTCGTACCACTTTTTTACGCCCGAAAGTGCTATGGATATTCAACGTTCCATTGGTGCGGATATTATTATGGCTTTTGATGAATGTACACCCTATCCTTGCGATTATAAATACGCAAAACGTTCCATGCATTTAACACATCGTTGGTTAAAACGTTGTTGTGATCATTTTGATAGTACGCAACCTATGTATGGTTACGATCAAATTTTATTGCCAATTGTTCAAGGTAGTACATATAAGGATTTACGTGTGGAAAGCGCTGAAAAAGTAGCATCTTTTAATCGTTTTGGAAATGCAATTGGTGGCTTATCTGTTGGTGAACCTGCAGAAGAAATGTATGCAATGGTGGAGGTAGTTACCAATGTTTTACCAAAAGATAAACCCCGATATTTAATGGGTGTGGGTACGCCTTGGAATATTTTAGAAAATATTGCACTTGGAATTGATATGTTTGATTGTGTAATGCCAACGCGTAATGCACGTAACGGTTTATTGTTTACTTCGGAGGGGACTATGAATATGCGTAACAAAAAATGGGAAGCCGATTTTAGTGTTTTAGACCCTAATGGAAGCGCAGCTGTAGATCATTTATACACAAAGGCTTATGTTCGTCATTTGTTTGCTGCAGATGAATTTTTAGGAAAACAAATTGCCAGCATACACAATTTAGCTTTTTATATGTGGTTAGTGGAACAAGCTCGTGAGCATATTTTACAAGGCGATTTTTATGATTGGAAGGAAATGATGGTTAAAAAATTAAGCACTCGTTTATAATGTTAAAAATTTTAGATAGATATATTTTAAAAAAGTTTTTAGGTACTTTTTTCATCACCATATCTATGTTTTCCCTAATTGCTATTGTGATTGATATTAGCGAAAAAGTGGAAGATTTTTTTAGGCCAGATATTACCATGAAGGATATTATATGGGATTATTATATGGGTTTTGTACCTTGGCTATATGGTTTGTTGGCGCCAATTTTAGTGTTTATTTCGGTAATATTTTTTACCTCAAAAATGGCTGCTCAAACCGAAATTATTCCAATATTATCTACAGGAATTAATTATCGGCGTTTTTTACGACCGTATATAATTGGCGGCGTTTTTTTAACTTTATTGAGTTTATTAATGACTCATTTTATTATTCCAAATGCAACAAAAGGCAAGTTGGCATTCGAAACCAAAATGAATTATTCGGATTTTTCCGATTTTAGCAATATTCATAAGGAAATCAACCCTGGCGAATTTTTATCCATTCGTACTTACTCTCAAAAATCAGATATTGCCTATAATTTTAATTATGATATAATTATTAAGGGTCAATTGTTATCCCGTTTTAGTGCTGCATCTTTAAAATGGGAGGAATCATCACAAAGTTGGATTGCTCGAAATTGGCACATCCGACTAATTACAGATTCAACAGAAGTACTTAAACAAGGCTTGGTGTTGGATACTGTATTTTCTTTTAAAAATACCGAGTTTCATCAAAAACCATCCATTATTTCTGTAATGAATTATTTCGAAATTAACGATTATATTGAGGCTGAAAAAAGAAAAGGTTCAAGATATGTTAAAATTTATGAGCTAGAGCAAGTAAAACGTACTGCTATTCCTTGTTCAATTTTAGTTTTAACCATTATTGGTGTAGCAATTAGTAGCAGAAAAGCAAAAGGCGGTATTGGGATGCATATTGCTTACGGAATGGGTTTGGCTTCGTCGTATGTCTTTTTAGGAAAAGTTGCCGAAGTTTTTGCTGTAAACACACCTTTATCTACAACCGTTGCTGTTTGGTTACCAAATTTTATTTACTTGGGTATTGCTTTATATTTATATCAAAAAACGCCAAAATAAATTTGTATGATTCGATTTAAAGCCGAGTGGGAAAAACAAACTATGGTTCAATTATCGTGGCCAAGAGCTAACTCCGATTGGAGCGCAAGTTATCAAGATGCGCAAGAATGTTTTGCGCAAATTGGAAAAAGTGTTTTGCGTTTTCAAAAACTATTAATTGTTTGCGAAAATCCAGATGAGGTGAAAGTTTTTTTTACGGCAAACGAAATCGAAAATATTATTTGGAGTAAACAAAATTACAACGATTCGTGGGCTAGAGATCATGGAGGAATTACTATTGAGCGAGATGGACAATTAGAAATAATTGATTTTAAATTTACAGGTTGGGGTGGTAAATTTGAGGCTGAATTAGACAATTTAATTACTCAAAATTTGTATCAACAAGGTATTTTTAAACTTCCGTACCAAAATCAATTGGATTTTGTTTTAGAAGGTGGCGCCTTAGAAACTGATGGGCAAGGAACATTATTAAGTACTACAAAATGTTTATTAAATCCCAATCGAAATCCTCAATTTAATTTACAACAAGTGGAGCAAAAATTAACCGAAACTTTAGGGATTAATAGGTTTTTATGGTTACATAATGGCGATTTGGAAGGGGATGATACCGATGCGCATATTGATACTTTAGCTCGATTTGCAAATCCAGAAACAATAGTATATGTGCAATGCACGGATGAAAACGATAGTCATTTTACCGAACTAAAGAAAATGGAAGAGGAAATACAAAATTTTACTACTACACAAGGTAAAAAATATCAATTAATTCCTTTGCCTTTACCAACACCACAATTTGCAGTTGAAGGCAATTATCGTATTCCTGCAACCTACGCCAATTATTTGGTAATAAATCAAGCTATTTTACTGCCAATTTACAATTGTAAAACTGATGATTTAGCTATACAACAAATGCAAAAAGCATTGCCACAGCATCAAATTATCCCAATTAATTGCAAAGCATTAATCCAACAACACGGTTCATTGCATTGTGTTACCATGCAATATTATCATTAAAAAATAGATTTAAACTTTTGTTTTTTGCATTTGAACACCTTTCTTTAAGTTCGAGGATTTATATTTAACCCCACTCCGGC
>JBEEPA010000182.1:0-2867 GCA_041191385.1 Bacteroidota bacterium
TTTCCTAAATTTATAATTGGAAGATTTTGGATAGATAAATGGATACTGTCACTAGTTTTACAACCATTTTCATCCGTAACTGTAAGTTTGTATTTTCCTGCTTGATTCGTTGTTAGCGATGAAGAAGTTGTATTATCACTCCATAAATATTTACTGTAGTTTCCTGCTACTTTAAAAGTGATTTTTTCCCCTTTACAAATTGAGGTATCTTTACCTAAATCCATAGTTGGAAGATTGTAAATGGATAAATTAACACTATCACTGGTTTTACATCCATTGGCATCCGTTACTGTAAGTTTGTATTTTCCTGCTTGAGTGGTTGTTAGAGAGGATGAAGTTAAATTATCACTCCATAAATACTTACTGTAATTTCCTACTACTTTAAAAGTGATATTTTCCCCTTTACAAATTGCTGTATCTTTTCCTAAATCAATTACTGGAACAGGATTTACAGTAGCAGATATATCAACTCGTTGTGGATTAATACAATTTGATAATGTGTTTTTTATTTCGATATAATATTTTTTGTTTGTATTTAATACAGGAGTGGTAAAATTTTGTTTTTCTTCACCGCCATTAATAACTAAACCTCCCGACACTGATTCAAACCAATTTGCAGTTGTGTTTATGGGCAAGTTTTTAACACTTAACTCCATACTTCCATTTCCACATCTTACGCCATTTAACACCTCAACATTATTTAAAGGAATTGAATTTACTTTTGCACTAACTTTTACTCTATTATTACTTACACATCCAGTAGTTGTATTTCTAAGTTCAGCATAGTAATTGGTAGTTGAATTTATGGTAGGTGTTATAAAAGTTGAAGTTCCTGAACCTCCGGTTACAATAGTTCCTGCAGATGTAGTTGAATACCAATCGACAGTTGTACCTGTAATTAATCCATTCACTTTTAATGTTACCTTACCTTCTCCACAAATACTATCATGTATTGCATTTAAATTATTAACTGGTAAAGGGTTTACAGTTACTGTTATTGTATTGGACCAATCCGACCATAAAATAGGAGTACAATCTTTTCTTCCTCTCCTTCTATATAAAGTAGTTTTAGTTAATCCATTTGGAGGATCGTAAGAAGATGTATTTGCGTTAGATATTACATTCCAATTTGCACCGTTATCCTCGGAAAATTGCCATTCGAATATAGTAGCACCACCTTCTTTTAGATTTTTAATTTCTGATGGATTTGCTCCTTCGCAAATAGATTGAGCACCAGTTATTTCACCTACTTCAGGCTTTTCGCATTTTTTACAAGAATTTTTAAATAAAACATTTATTTTTAACTCTACACTTTCATTTATTTTTTCTCCAAAAATAGAAGTAGCTTCCATTTGAACTTTATACGTAAATGGCCCAGTATCTCCACTTTGATCGTAATCAAATAAATACGTAGAATCATTTATTTTTTTAATTAAGCTGATGTCACCACTTGGACTAGTCCATGTATATTTTGTAGCACCTTTTGCTAATAAACTAACTGTATCTTTTTCACAATCTAAAGTATACTCCAAAACTCCAATTTCAGAAACCCCAGCATTAGTAGATACAGAAGCAAAACCCGAAAAATAACCTGCAGCACCTACAGCTCCACTTACAATTGACACCGCCGCATTTATTGGCCCTGAGGATTCGATTAGAAAACTAGCATTAGACCCCTGATTAGCACAAGTTTTTCCACTTGTACAAAAACTTGCATTGATATCACTTGGACTTAGCCTGTAGGATACCCAATTGCTATTTCCAGGATTTTCTACTCCAGCGACAGTTAACAACTTACCATTTATACTAACCTTTTCGCCTTTTTTAGCAATTATGTATATACTTGACTGACCAATACTATTTACTCCAGAAATGAAAACAGATTTGGAAGCATCTTCTTTTAAACCCGGAACAAACACCATTCCCATTCCGGAAAACGCTCCGTTACCAGATAAATTTTGATAAACCAAACTTGGACTACTCATTTTTAAATGCATCGTATTATTTACATATTTATCCCCTTTAATTAATGTATATTCTCCTTTATTTAAAGTAACAGCAGGACTAGAACTTCCATTTACATAAACTTTAGTATTATTTTCGGTAGCAACCACCAAGGCCGTTTCCATTTCGGGGTCGTTACCTTGTCCTTTAACTAAAATAAATTCGTTATTTAATTGTTTAACTGGAACAATTTGATCTAGCCCAGCATCTTGCAGACCCGCACCTGTATTTGCTCCTAAAAACGAACCCGAATTCATTACTATAGGTTTTGTGGAGGTAACATGTGTACCATTAAAGTCGTTCCACTTATCTGTACTACTGGTAATTCCGTTTATATAATTAAAAGGAGCTGCAACTACATAAGATTCTCCTTTATTTAATGTTACGGTAAAATTTTTTGTTTGTCCTTCCCAAGCAACTCTAGGATTATCAAAAGTAACAGAGGTATTATCCTCAGTTGCTATTACAGATATAAAATGCGCCCTAGAACTGTTAGAACCAGATTTAGAAAACAAATGTCCACTATAAAATTCAGTTCCAGCACCCACAGATCCTTTGGATGCAATAATTTCTGCTTGATTAGATACTGCATGAATTTGATTTACAAAAAAGAATTTACTTGCTGACAAAGTAAATCCTTCATTTTTTAAAACTTTATTTGTTTTATTGTCGCTAGCAAGAAAAATCCCATCTAACGAACCTCCTTTTGGTAAATCTATGGTAATTGGATTATTTTTAGACAATCCTGTTACAGTTTGATTATAAGTTCCATCTGCATTGTTTATTACAACACTAAAAGGGGTTTCTTCTAAAGTTGAAAGCGATATACTTGAAAATTGAAGAGCCGAACTTTGATTATAAGT
>JBEEPA010000183.1:0-5598 GCA_041191385.1 Bacteroidota bacterium
CCTTTTTCCAGTAATAAATTCACTACAATTTGCTCCAATACATCCTCATCCCAGCCATAAATATAATCCTGTAACAAAGGTGAAATTTGCTTAAACAATTCATCCACCTCATTTTTAATCACAAAAATATCATCACCATAAGCACTTAAACGCAATTTTACCATACCAGCACTAGGTAAGTATGCCAATTTAATATGATTTGGCAAAGCATCCTCAATATGCTCGATAATTTCGGCAATAAAGGATTCGCCAATTCCTTGAGTAAGCAATGTTTTACGATAAATAACAGGCAAATTATAGTTATTTTGAATATAAGGTAAAATTTCACAATCCATTAAATACTCCATTTCCCTAGGTACACCAGGCATACTAACAAAAACACTATTGTTTTTTTGCATCCACATTGCCGGAGCAGTGCCTTTTTGATTGATAAAAACTTTAGCTTCTTTAGGCACCAAAGCTTGGTCCACGTTTACACTTTTAACCTCCCTATTGTACGCCTTAAAAATACGTTGCACATTTTGTAAAACATCGTTATTGTAAATCAACTCACTGTTAAAAAACTTTGCAAAAACTTTTTTAGTAATATCATCTTTAGTAGGTCCTAGGCCACCCGTAATAAAAACAAAATCATAATTGTTTTGAACACAAAAATTAAAAGTATCAGTAATTGCAATTTCCTGATCAGGAATAGTAAAAACACGTTCCACTTTTATACCAAAATCGGTTAATTTTTTCCCCATCCACGAAGCATTGGTATTGATAGTTTGTCCGATTAACAACTCATCCCCAATTGATACTATAGCCGCTTTCATACAATAATTACAATAAAATTAACTGAACAGAGTAAGTGATATTACCTTTAAAATTTTGTGTATTCCAATCGTTTAGATTACCCAATTCTTTAATTATTTTTTTCTGAATTTCTCTAGAAACATCGGTTTTAAAACCAAATTCGTTAATATTTTTATCCTCGGTAACTGTAAACCAAAAATCTATTATTTCCATTGATTTATCCACAGTTTGTCCAACAACATTGTCTTTTAACAAATAATACAATTCGCCTTTTAAAACCTCATCCCCACCGTTATAAAAAGGATAATTTGAATTTGGTTTGTTCGTGGATTTTATCAACTTTAAATTAATTTCTTTAATAGCTAATTTTTTAGTTTCAACATATACAGCAACTGGTGCGTCTTGTTTAACAGTTGTTTTATTTAATTTATTATCCACAACTTTTTCTGATGTTTTTTGATTTACAGAATTTTGCAAAGACTGAGGAACAATATCCTCTTTAGTGCTATAAATAACACTATCTTCCAATTCCAAAACCTTTAAAGTATCCTTTTGAACAATTTCCACTTCAATTTCTACATCATTAGCCACAGTTTTTTTGGGCGATTTTTTAATTTGGACTATAAATAAAATTATAGCACACAAAAATGCCAATAAAATTAAATACACACGCCACTTTTTGTTAGGTTTATGATTGCTTTCCATAATTATAATTTAAATTTTTGTTTTAAAATATGATTGCTTTCACTGATTAAAGGAATTAACTGATTAAAAAGTTCATTTACATTATCGTTATCATTTTCGATACTTTTTTCCAAATTAGACAAAGCATTTTTTGCACCAACAGCACCAACCAAATTTAACGAAGATTTAAATTTATGAATAATTTTTAGTGCCTCCTTAAAATTGTTGTTTTTTAAGCCATTTTCCATATTAATTTTCCATTCTTCAAACTCTTTAAAATACAAATCAAGCATTTGGTTTAACATCTCAAAATTATCCTCAGCTATAGATTCCAAATACGAATAATCAACATTTACACTTAGATTTTGAGCGTTTTGGTTAGTTAAAACATTAAAATAAGAAGCACATTTTTGTAAAAATGAATGTTTATCAATTGGTTTAGCAATGTAATCAACCATTCCACTTTTTAAATATTGCTCAATATCTTTATCCGATACATTCGCTGTTAAAGCAACAATTGGCACAAAACTAAATTTTTTATCCAACGAACGAATAATTTTTGTTGTTTCGATACCGTCCAATTGAGGCATTTGTATATCCATTAAAATCAAATTAATATCCGAGAAATGATTAAGTATATTTAAACACTCGTTACCATTAACAGCAAAAAATAACTGTGCATTAAAACTTTTAAAAATAATTTCGATTAATTTTTGATTCATTAAATTATCATCCGCCACCAATATTCTTTTACCATTAAATACTTCCTGTAATTCATGAATACTTAAACTGGTGTTATCAATTTGTTCGGGTTTAGTTTCGATAGGAAAAATAAATTCGAAATTACTCCCAACTTCTAACTCCGATTGCACAGTAATTTCACCTTTTAAATCATTGATTAGTTTTTTAACAATACTTAAACCCAAACCTGTTCCCAAATAATTATTTTCGGTAACATTTTTAACCCTGTAAAAACTCTCAAAAATAAATTCTAACTCATTTTTAGGAATTCCTATTCCCGTATCCAAAATAGCAATACTTAAATAAGTTTGCTGATTTTTAACAACAGTTTTTACATTAATTTTAATCCCGCCTTGTAAAGTATATTTTACTGCATTATTTAATAAATTAAGTACAATTTGATAAATTTTAGATTCATCAGACTCAATCCACTTTGGGGTATTAGACTGAAAATTTATATCAATATACAATTTTTTTTCTATCGCTAAAGATTTACAAATACCAACCGATTTCTGAATTAAATCCCTAATATTTAATTGCTTAATAACCAAAGTTTGTTTATCAGCATTGTATTTAGAAAAATCCAATAATTTATTTAATAAATCCAATAACCTTTGTCCAGATAGTTCAATGTTGTTTAAATAATCCAATTGCGTTTCGTTGGCTGTAATTTCTTTAAGTAAATGTGTGAAACCAGTTATTGAATTTAGTGGATTGCGAATTTCGTGCGACATGCTTGTAATAAAATTTTCTTTCGTTTTACTAGCATTTTCGGCAATTTCTTTAGCGTTTTTTAAAATTTGTTCGGCTTTTACATTTTCGCTATTATCGTAAGCTAAACCCAAAATTTCGTCCTGATTTAACTCTTTATTAAAAATTTGCGATAAACTAACCGAATAATATTTATCGTTTAAATGAATGGTTATTCCTGAAGTGGATTGATATAAGGTATTTTCAAATAATGTTGTAAAGTTTTCGTAATTTTTAAACACATCGTAAACACTTCTACCAATAATCATTTGCTTATCTGTGGTAAAATCTTCCCAAAATTTACCCAAAACCATTTTAAAAATCCCCTTTAAATCTATAATAAAAATAATGATTGGAGTTTGAGAAATAATAGTTGCAATTCTGTTTTCGGATTTATACAACTGCATTTCCACCTGAATCTTTTTACGTTCACTCTCCCATAATTTTCGTACGGCAATACAGTATAATTTTAAGGCTTGTGCACTAAATTCATTTAAATCAATATAATCTACATCCTTATAAACTGCCTTTCCAATACCAAATAAAACAATAGGTTGGTGTTTACTTTTGCTATTTATTTTTTCGATGATATTTGTGTCGTGTAGATATTCCGTAACATTTAACAAAATAATTTTATACAAACCTGGATGAATGTATTGATCATGAAATTCTAACCAATTTTTTCGCACAAAACCAAAATCTGATTGTACGTTTAGCTTAACTTCAAGCTCCTTAAAATTATTATCTAAATCACTAATTATCAACATAAAAATAAAGGTTTGGATAGTACCAAACCTTGTTGAAACTATTCTATTATTGAACCCTTACTATTTAAACTTAAAGGTTCGTTTTTATACTTTAAAACTTCCGATCTACCTTTTTTAAATACCTTAGATGGATTATATACACCTTTACGCATTGCTCGTTGTTCCTCAATGGGTAATTGTATTACCTCTTTACACTCGCTAGAGCAACACTGCTGCATTTTTTCCTTACAACTATCGCATTGTATAAATAATAAATGACAAGCTTCGTTGGCACAATTAACATGTACATCGCAAGGAGCGCCACATTGATGACATTTTGCAATAACATGATCTGATATTCTCTCACCTCTACGTTCATCAAAAACAAAGTTTTTACCTAAAAATTTATTGGGTAAATTTTGTTCTTTTATTTGGCGCGCATATTCAATAATTCCACCCTCCAACTGATACACATTTTTAAACCCTTTATGTTTAAAATAAGCACTAGCTTTTTCGCATCTAATTCCACCGGTGCAATACATTACCAAATTTTTGCTTTCCTTATAATCCTTCAAATCATTCTCTATTATCGGCAATGATTCTCTAAAAGTATCCACATCAGGCGTTATTGCACCCTCAAAATGTCCAATTTCACTTTCGTAATGATTACGCATATCCACCAAAATGGTATTTTCGTCCTCAATTAGCCTATTAAAATCGGCAGCACCTACATGTACACCTTTGTTGGTAACATCAAAAGTTGCATCATTTAAACCATCAGCCACAATTTTATTACGCACTTTAATTTTAAGTTTTAAAAACGAAAAATTATCCTGCTCAACAGCAATATTTAAACGAATATTTTGTAAAAACGGAATGCTATCCAAAAAATCTTTAAAAGCATTAAAATTAGGCGCCGGAACAGATAATTGAGCATTTATGCCCTCATTTGCTACATAAATCCTACCTAAAACACCTAAAGCGTCCCAGTTTACGAATAAATAATTTCTGAAAATTTCGGGATTTCCAATGTGCGCATATTGATAAAAGGAAATAGTTAAACGTTCTTCACCCGCATCACGAATTAACTTAGCTCTTTCCTCTGCGCTTAATTTGTTGTACAGTTGCATGCTATACCAATTTTAAGTTACAGATTAATAATTTTCCCCAAATATAGTGCATTTGTTTCAATACCAAACACATAAAATCAAGTTTACACCTTTACCTCAATAACATTCTCCAGTTTGGTGGTGTATTTTGGGGATAATTTTTCTTGTTTCATTTCCCACATTCTTTTTAAATCCTTCGACAAGCGATACTTTATTTTCTCCTGTTCTAGGTTGTTTTTATACTCTAACTAATTTTAATAATGGTTCAAATGCATAAAGAGCTGGTCTTCTTCCTGATGCTTCTTCTATGGTTCTAATAAGTTCTTTTTCAAGCAGTATTCTAGTAAATCTTGCTGCTGTAGGCGCTGGAATTCCACTCTTTGATGTAAATCGATTATTTCTAAAAATTGGGTTAGTAAAAATATAGTCTAATGCGTTAACACTCCATTTTGAGGATAAAGTGTCGGAAAAGATATGTTTCATCTCTTCATATAAGTTTTTAATATTTTCTGCAATTTCTAGATTTTTAATTGCTTGCTTTTCTACTGCATTTAAGAAGAAAACACACCATTTTTCCCAATCATTATTTTCGGAAACAGTTCTCATGATATCAATATATTCATCTTTATTTTCTTCCATATAGCCACTAATATAAAAATGAGGTTCTGAAATTGTTTTCGTGGACCATAATAGTAGAGTTATTAACATTCTTCCAATTCTCCCATTACCATCTTGAAAAGGGTGTAATGCTTCAAATTCCAAATGCATTATAG
>JBEEPA010000184.1:0-6620 GCA_041191385.1 Bacteroidota bacterium
GATTAAATCATCCAAAAAAATCCATTAACAACTTAAATGATTTTTTAAACAAAAAGATGTTGAATTTGATAAAATAAAAAAATTATAATTTAAAAATTTGAAATTTACTTTAATGAATTAAGTGAAAAACACTATTAATTACTCGAGTATTTTAAAGTATAAATTATATTTTATTTAATTAATTTTTACATTTGTTTATTGTTTAAAAATAAAATAATTTAAATACATTTGTTGCAACATTAACAATACAAAAGGTATGGTAGAAAATAAGTATAGAAATTTTAAAAAAGCAAGAGAATATGTACGCTCTTTACAATTAAAAAATCGCTATGAATGGGTAGTTTTAAGTCAGATTACAAAAGGATTACCTGATGATATTCCAGTTCATCCAGATGAAGTATACAAAAAACAATTTGTAGATTGGAGAGATTGGATTGGCGGCGGCTCCAAAAGTGGCTTTTGGGAATTTGAAAAAGCTAGAGAATTTGTACGCAATTTAAATTTAAAAAGTACCGCAGATTGGAAAGTTTATTGTAGTTGGGACCCTAATGAAATTGGTTTAAAGCCAGATTATATACCTGCTTCACCTCATGTGTATTATAAGGATAGTGGTTGGATTGGTTATGGAGATTGGATTGGAACTAATAAATTAGCGCCTTTCCAAAGAGAATACCGACCGTTTGAAGAAGCTAGAGAATTTTGTAGAGCTTTAGGTTTAACTTCAACTGAAACTTGGATAGAATATTGCAAAGGTAAATATCCAAATCTTCCTCCAAAGCCAGATGATATACCAACTAACGTAGCTCGTAAATATTTAAATAAAGGCTGGATGGGAATGGACGATTTTTTAAATGGTAAACACCATCGTAAAATTAATCGTGTAGAAAATGCAAGAGATTTTGAAGATGCTAGAGCTTTTGTTCATACTTTAAAATTAAAAAATTTAAAAGCTTGGCATAAATATGTTAAAAATGAATTAAAAAACTTACCTCCTAAACCCGAAGATATTCCTAATTCGCCCGAGTTAGTTTATAAAGAATTTGGGTGGAAAGGTTATGGAGATTGGTTGGGTACTTATACAATTGCTCCATTTCAACGTACTTATCGTCCTTTTAAAGAGGCTAGAGAGTTTGCTCGTCAATTGGGATTAACTTCATCTGATAAATGGATCAAATACTGTAGAGGTGATTATAAAGATTTACCAGTTAAACCAAAAGATATTCCTACCAATGTAGCTCGAAAATACGAAAAAGATTGGGTTTCATACAAAGATTTCTTAATGTCGGATGTGCATCGTAAAAATTATAGTAAATTTAGATCTTACGAAGATGCTAGGGCCTTTATGCACGATTTAAATTTAAAAAATTACCAAGATTGGAAGGATTATTTAGCTGGTAAATTCACTAATTTACCTCCTAAACCAAAAGATATTCCATCTAATCCGGCAGGAGTTTATAAAAATAAAGGTTGGACAGGTATTGGAGATTGGTTAGGAACAAACGCTTTTCCATATGCGCACCACAATTATGTTGGATATAAAGAAGCAAGAGAATTTGCTCGTACTTTAGGTTTAACCAGTAGTGTAGAATGGGTACAATATTGTAAAGATGAATTGGACTGGCTAGAAACTAAGCCATCTAACATCCCTGCAAATGTTGTACGTAAATATGAAGACAATGGTTGGAAAGGTTTTAAAGACTTTTTACACTCAGACAAACACCGCAAACATATTAAATCGTTTATGAAATACCGAGAAGCTAAAGCTTTAGTTGTTGGTTTAGGTATTAAATCCGAAGCCGAATATTTAGATTATGTTCAAGGTAAATTAGTTGATAAATATGGTAAAGCGCCTAAAAATTTACCAGAAAACTCACGTGTGATTTATCGACGTCAAGGTTGGAAAAATTTTAAAGAATTTTTAGCTTAAAATATAAGCCGCTACATTTTGTAGCGGCTTTTTTATTAATGCATTGTTAATATTAAATTGTTTGTTTACTTAAAGTATTCAAAAATCTATTTTAAATTTGATACATCCTTTTAAAAAGGCTACAAATTAAAACTTATATAATTCAATATCTATTATGAAAACTGTAAACGATTACGATTTTAAAGGCAAAAAAGCCTTAGTTAGAGTAGATTTTAATGTTCCTTTAGATGAAAATTTTAAGGTAACAGATGATACCAGAATTGAAGCTGCTGCCGAAACTATCCAAACCATTCTAAAAAAAGGTGGTAGCGCTATTTTATGTTCGCATTTAGGCCGACCAAAAGATGGTCCTACAGATAAATATTCATTAAGACATATCGTTTACAAAGTTTCTGAACATTTAGGTTTAGAAGTAAAATTTGTTGAAGATTGTATTGGCGAAAAAGCGGAAAATGCTGCAGCTAATTTAAAAGCTGGTGAAGTTTTATTGTTAGAAAACTTAAGATTTTACAAAGAAGAGGAAAAAGGCGACGAGGCTTTTAGTGCTAAATTAGCAAAATTAGCAGATTGTTATGTAAACGATGCTTTTGGTACTGCTCATAGAGCGCACGCATCTACTACAATTGTTGCTAAATTTTTCCCAAATGATAAAATGTTTGGATTATTATTAGCTGCAGAGTTATTAAGTATTGATAAGGCTTTTAAAGAAGGAAAAAAACCTTTAACTGCAATTATGGGAGGATCTAAGGTTTCTTCTAAAATCGGAATTATCAACCAATTATTAGATAAAGTTGATAATATTATTATTGGTGGCGGTATGGGTTATACTTTTTCTAAAGCTCAGGGTGGTAAAATTGGTAATTCCATTTGTGAAGATGATTTTTTACAAACGGCTTTAGATGTTTTAAAAGTTGCTAAAGAAAAAAATGTAAACATTTATTTACCAACAGATTGTTTAGCTGCTGATGCTTTCTCTAACGATGCAAATACAAAAGTATTTAACGTGAAAGAAATTCCTGATGGTTGGGAAGGTTTAGATATTGGTCCGGATTCAGCAGAAGCTTTTAAAGAAGTTATTGCAAATTCTGCTACTATTTTATGGAATGGTCCTGTAGGTGTATTTGAACTATCTACTTTCGAAAAAGGAACTAAAGCAGTTGCTGAAGCAGTAGTTTTAGGTACCAAAAAAGGTGCATTTTCATTAATTGGCGGTGGAGATTCTGTTGCTGCAATCAATAAATATGGTTTAGCCGACCAAGTGAGCTACATTTCTACAGGAGGTGGAGCTTTATTGGAATTATTAGAAGGTAAAGTATTACCTGGTGTAGATGCAATTTTAAATTAATTTTTAAATATTATTGTTATGAGTGTAAGAATTGAAAAAGATACAATTGGAAAAGTAGAAGTACCTGCAGATAAATATTGGGGTGCACAAACGCAAAGATCAATTGAAAATTTTAAAATTGGTGGCAATCAAATGCCTCAAGAAATAATCGAAGCTTTTGCTTATTTAAAAAAAGCTGCTGCTCGTACTAATGAAGATTTAGGTGTTTTAACAAAGGAAAAAGCAGATTTAATTGCTCAAGTTTGTGATGAAATTTTAGCTGGTAAATTAAATAGCGAATTTCCTTTGGTGGTTTGGCAAACAGGATCTGGAACACAATCCAATATGAATGTTAACGAAGTGATTGCAAACCGTGCACACGTTTTAGCTGGAAACAAATTAGGTGAGAGTGATAAATTAATTAACCCTAATGATGATGTTAATAAATCACAGTCTTCCAACGACACTTTCCCAACTGCTATGCATATTGCAGCTTATAAAAAAGTAGTTGAGTGTACTATACCGGGTGTACAAAAATTACGTGATACTTTATACCAAAAAAGTGTAGAAATGATGGAAGTTGTTAAAATTGGTCGTACTCACTTTATGGATGCTACTCCTTTAACACTTGGTCAAGAATTTAGCGGTTATGTTGCTCAATTGGATTACGGTATTAAAGCATTAAAAAACACTTTAGCACACTTAAGCGAGTTGGCTTTAGGTGGAACTGCTGTTGGTACTGGAATCAATACTCCTAAAGGTTATTCCGAATTAGTAGCGAAAAAAATTGCCGAATTTACAGGTTTACCTTTTGTAACTGCACCTAATAAATTTGAATCTTTAGCTGCGCACGATGCAATTGTAGAATCGCATGGTGCATTAAAACAATTGGCAGTAAGTTTAATGAAAATTGCTAACGATATTCGTATGTTGTCTTCCGGACCACGTTCGGGAATTGGCGAAATCATCATTCCAGCAAACGAACCAGGCTCATCAATTATGCCTGGAAAAGTTAATCCAACGCAATGCGAGGCTTTAACTATGGTTTGTGCGCAAGTTATGGGTAACGATGTTGCAATTACTGTGGGTGGTATGAACGGACATTTCGAATTAAATGTTTTTAAACCAGTTATGATTTATAATTTCTTAAGCTCTGCACGTTTAATTGGTGATGCTTGTGTAAGTTTTAACGACAATTGTGCAATTGGTATCGAAGCAAATTTACCAAAAGTAAAAGAGCACTTAAACAACTCTTTAATGTTGGTTACAGCTTTAAATACCAAAATTGGTTATTACAAATCTGCCGAAATTGCTAACGAAGCACATAAAAATGGAACAACTTTAAAACAAGAGGCGGTAAGATTAGGTTATGTAACTGATGCTGAGTTTGATGAGTGGGTTCGTCCAGAAAAAATGATTGGTTCATTAAATTAATCTTCTATAAACAAAAAACCTGTTGTAATATCAACAGGTTTTTTTGTTTTTTAAAATATCATCAGTTTTATCTATATCCTATCAACAATTTAAATTGTTTTAATTTCGGAATATAAAACACTTAGTTTAACTTTAAGCAAAATATAATTTTATGATAAAAGAACATGTAGAATGCCTAATTATAGGTAGTGGTCCTGCTGGATACACAGCAGCTATTTATGCAGCTCGTGCAGATTTAAAGCCTGTTATGTATACAGGAATTCAACAAGGCGGACAGTTGATGGATACTACTGAAGTAGAAAATTTCCCTGGTTACCCTAAAGGAATAAATGGTCCAGATATGATGAACGAATTTAAAGAACAAGCCGAAAGATTTGGTACAGATATTCGTTTTGGAATTGTAACAGAAGCTTATTTAAACGAAAATCCAAAAAGAGTTGTTGTTGAAGATAAAGCAGAAATTACAGCTGATACTATTATTATTTCTACAGGAGCCTCTGCTAAATGGTTAGGTTTACCTTCCGAGGAGCGATTAAAAAGCGGTGGTGTAAGTGCTTGTGCAGTTTGTGATGGTTTTTTCTATCGCAATCAAGATGTTGTGATTGTTGGTGCTGGTGATACAGCTTGTGAAGAAGCTTCATATTTATCAAAAATTTGTACAAACGTAACTATGTTGGTGCGTAAAGATTCATTTAAAGCATCAGCAGCAATGGAAAAAAGAGTTCGTAATACACCAAATATTAAAATTTTATTTAATACAGAAACTGTAGAAGTATTAGGCGACCAAGTTGTAGAGGGTGTTAGAGTTAAAAATAATGTAACTGGAGAGGAAAGCACATTAAAATGTACTGGATTTTTTGTAGCTATTGGTCACAAACCAAATACAGATATTTTTAAAGGACAATTAGACATGGATAACGAAGGTTATTTAATTGTTGAACCAGGTAGTACAAAAACTAAAGTTGCTGGTGTTTTTGCTGCGGGTGATGCAGCAGATAAAGTTTACCGCCAAGCTGTTACAGCTGCTGGTACAGGTTGCATGGCTGCTTTAGATGCCGAAAGATATTTAGCTGCTTTACACGATTAAGATATAAAGTAGATCCATAAAAAAAGTCCTTGAAAATTTTCAAGGACTTTTTTTATTACAAAAATTTATTATTAATTAAACGAAAACAATTCTACATCAAAAATTAAAGTAGAAAAAGGAGGAATTCCTTGAGTTCCGTTTTCACCGTAAGCCAATTCGTAAGGAATAAAAAATCTGTATTTCGCACCATTATCCATTAATTGCAAACCTTCTGTCCAACCACTAATAACTTGATTTAAACCAAACGAAATTGTTTCTCCCCTATCATAACTACTATCAAATACTCGTCCGTCGATTAAAGTACCGTGATAGTGAACCGTAACATTACTTGTTTCATTTGGTTTCGCATTACCATCACCAGTTTTTAAAATCTCGTATTGTAAACCACTTGCAGTTTCGGTAACCTCTGCCCTATCTTTATTCACTTTTAAAAATAATTTCCCTAAATCTTTACCAAAAAACGCTTTATATGTATAATATTCTTCTGCTAACTCATCCTCGTTTTCAAAAGTTTGCGTTGCATTAAAACTTTTAAAACCAGCTAAAAATTGGTCGATTTCTAAATTCGTAAAAGCAGCATCTTTAATAAATAAACTATAATACAAAGAAGCTATGCTATATATTAACGCATCAACATCAGCTGCAGCAACATTCTCTAAATTTTGCGAACGCTGAGCAATTTGTTGAATAGCCATGTAAGCTGCTTGTTTTTCCTGAGGTGCTTTTGTGTTATTAAAAAATGAAAGTAAAACTTCTTCAAATTTATCCACATTCATAAACGAAAATTCCTCTTTTTGTAATTGTTGAGCAGTAACTATACCATGTGTATAGGATAATTTGGTTTATTC
>JBEEPA010000185.1:0-2565 GCA_041191385.1 Bacteroidota bacterium
ACTTGTTAATTCAACTCCAAATTGATGACTATTTCCATAGATTAAACCAAGTGTGTTACTTAAAGTACTATATTTACTCCTGTAATTAGGTACAAAATCTGTAGTTTGATTTTCAAATTGATATACGATTTGATGATTAAAACTGTGTACTGTATATAAACATAGATTTTTAGTAGGGTGAAAAGATAAAAATAATGGTGTTTGTAAATTTAATCTTGCAAAGGCAATAAATAATTCAAGAATATTAGTACCAACTCTAAATCCTAAACTCGCATTAATTAAAGAATTTTCTGAGCCTATAAATTGATGTTTTAATCTTAATCCAGTATATAATGTGGAATTAATTTCGATTCCGAAATCAGTTGACTCTGAAACTCCCAAATCAAATGCTAAGTTTATATCTGGTATATATTCTTTAATTTCATCAGAATTTTCTTGATATAGATAATTATAAGCGCTTTTATTCATGCTAGAAACATTTCCTTGAAATGCATAATTATCTTTACCGAGAGATTTTCCATCTTGTATGTATGAAAATGAAGCACAACTTGTTAGAGCTAAAAAATATAAATAAACTAAATGATTTAATTTTAAATTCATTGTTAATTATTATAATTAAAATTCAAATATAAAAAAATTTTATTAAAAATATTATAAATAAAAAATTAACTAAATACTATTCTGAACTTTGCGTAAAAACTTTGCGGCCTTTGCGTGAAAAAACACGCTACTTTTAACCTGGATTATTTCTTAAATACTCAATTTTGTAATTAAAAACGGCGGCTATGTTTTGGGCTCTGGTTTTTGCGTCTTCGGCTTTTTCGCCTTCAAAATTTTCGTTTACAGTTTCGTTAAACAAAGCAATCCATCTGTTAAAATGTTCTTTTTCGATAGGTAATTGCGCATGTGGATCAAAAGAATTTCCATGATAAGTGCGCTCATCCAACAATAAAGTTTGCCAAAAAGTGTACATTTTTTGTAAATGAAACTCCCAATTGTTGCCAATTTTTTGGTTAAAAATTTCCCCAATCAAATCGTCTTTTTGAACCTTACTGTAAAAATTATTCACCAACAACTGGATATCCTCCATGTTGCTAATATCTTTTTTGGAAGTCATATTAATTACCGAAAATTTCTGCTGTAAAACCTTCTTTTTCCCAATTAGCTTTTACACTCGCGCTTATTTCATTTTTGCGGATATTTTTTAATTTTTCCTTCAATTCTTTTTCTTTTTCCTGTAATTCGGTTAATTTTTCTTCTAACATTTTTAAATCGTACCCTCCTCCTTTGCTAGCCGATTTTTTATCTTTGATATCTTTTTCGATATCCTCAATACGTTTTAAATGTATTTTATATAAATCATAAATTGCCAATGCCGCAACTTCTCTAACCGCAGTATTGTTTTCGTATAAAGCCTGATTTTCGAGCTCTTCCACAGCCTTTTTCATCGTTGATGTACCTTTGCGAGATAAGTACTCTCTAAAGTTTTGTATCACCCTATTTTTATATGCACTTTCGGTTTGGTTGATTGCCCAACGATAGTATTTAGCTTTAGATTCATCGTTGATATCTTTGTACATATTGGATAAAGTTAAAATCACACCCGGATCTTTAATTTCTTCCAATTCTGTAGCACGCAACAGCGCATCTTCTCTACGTAAACTAAATAATGCTTTTAAAGCTTCGGTTTTTACTTGTAATGAGCTATCGTTTAATGCTTTTTTATACAAGTCAATCATTACCGTATCTTTAGGGAAATTTTGCACTAAATGATAAATTGATGATTTACGTACCGCACTAGAACTATCTTTTGCAAAAATATTTGCCAACATTTCCTTAAAATCTTCGGTTTTTCCATCCGGAATTTTAGCCCACTCACTCATTGCCAATCTTCTAACATCTGCATCTTTATCTTTTATAGCTTCGCTTAATAAATCAAAACTTGCCATTGTGGTATCTTTTGATATTTGTTGCAAAGCGTTTATTCTACTGGCATAATGTTTTTCGTTTCGGTATTTAAACAAAGCTTGTGTAGGGGTTATTTTCTGAATAATTTCGGCGCAAATCACATGGTTTGGATCTACACTAACTAAATCTGGTTCGATTACATTAGGGAAATAAAAATTTTCGTTTTCTTTGGAAATAAAAATTTCTTTGTCGATTTTTTTACCATTGGCATAAATACTTATCGGCATTGGGAATTCAAAATTTTGTACACCCATACTTTTTTGCTTTTGTGTTATGTTTACTATCAATGTATCGTTTTTTTGTTGGGTTTTTACTTGAAGTATCGGATGTCCTTTATCCAAAAACCACTGATTAAAAAACCAGTTTAAATCTTCCCCTGTAACGTGTTCCATCGCTAATCTTAAATCGTGTATTTCAACCGATTGATAAGCATGTTTGTTTAAAAAGTATTGCAATCCTTCCCAAAACGCTTCATCGCCAATATGATGGCGTAATTGATGCAAAACCAAAGCACCTTTGGAATAACTGTGCCCATCAAATAACTCACGAGAATCGTCGTGATGATATCTGATAATTTCTTTGTATGGCGTATCTTGT
>JBEEPA010000186.1:0-4813 GCA_041191385.1 Bacteroidota bacterium
GTCAGGATATTAATTTAAAAAATGTTCGTATTGTTTTTGTAACTCATCGAAACGAAAGTTTTACAAAAATTGCTTGTTTGGATGCTGGTGCTGATGATGTTATTAATTTACCTGTTAAAAATTTAGTTTTTGTTAAAAAGATACAGTCTTTAATGAGATTGTATAATTATAATATTGATTCTATACAAGATAATGGTATAATCATAGATAGAAATAACTATTTGGTTATTAAGGATAAAGTAAAGGTGAATATACCAAAAAAAGAGTTTGAAATATTATTGTTACTATCCTCATCGCCTGAAAGGGTTTTTACAATGGAGGAAATTTTAGCTAAAATTTGGGGTAACGATAATATTATCAATAATAAATCTATACCTGTTTATATAAAAAAATTACGCAACAAAATAGGGGATAAACACATTGTAACTGTAAAGGGAATTGGTTATAAGTTTTCTTATGTTAATTAGGTTTCAAGTAGCTATTGAGAACTTTGGGACTAATGTGGGGATAAATTTTTTTTACGCAGAGTTCGCAAAGATTTATAGATAAATTACTTAGAGGTTTTTGGCAAAGTTTTATGTGAAATTTTGTTTAAATGCATTAAGCTCCAAAACTATTACACTTTTAGAGCTTAATTGAGATATACCTTAATTAATTTTTACTTATCGGAAAGTGTTAGTGTTTCTGTTACATTTAAAGTAAATTCTCTGATACTAAAATTCATAAATTTATCCTCTACTGTAATTCTTATGATAGCATTGTTGTGTTTAGTTTGAACGGTTAAGTTATCATTCCCTAAAGCATTTAAAATATCATCAATTTCTAATTCGTCATCAAAATCAGGTAGTGCTGCACCTATTAATGGTGCGCCATTTACTTTAAAATATTGTGAGAATCCCCATGATTTATCAAAAGCATTAACACCACCAGATACAACTTGAATTCGAATAAATAAAATTGAATTTTCTACATTACCTTTTTTTTCTTCAAGTTCAACATTTAAATTTAATTTACTATTTTGATTTACAATGATTATTTTTTCTTCATTAGTGCTGTTGTCATTTGCGTGAATAATTGCTGGTTGATGATTACGTTTAATATACACTTGGCGTTTTATTGCTTTTCCGTTTCCAAAAGTGGTTTGGTTTCCTGCCTTATCTGTTGCATAAATAGCTATATCGTATATTCCTGAACTTAAATGTGGATATAAACTTAAATCAATATCTATATCAAAATTGTAAGATGTTTTACCAGATAAGTCGATTATTTTTTCAAAATCTAAAAATTCGTACGCTAATAAGATTTTATGAGAGTGTCCGTCGCTTGCATTGTGCACATCAATTTTCAACTCCTTTAATTCGGTTTCATCCGATACTGTTCCTTTAATTTTTATGGTGTTTTCGGTTTCTTGAATAACATGAACATATTCTCCTCTTAACATAATAACCCCTTCTCCTCCTTGTCCAAGCGGACTAACAATTTGACTAAATTGTGGAGCGGTTTTATCTTTGTCTTTTCCGCATGATACTAATAATGCAATACCAGCTAATGTAAATACTAATTTTTTCATAATTTATAAATTTAAGTTGTGCAAATATAATAAAGTTTGCAACTTTGTTGCATTTATTGTAATTAAAATTTGTTAGAAAACGGAATTTGAATCGAAAAATGAATATTCCTCCCTTGTTCGGGTATATTTAATAAACGGTATCTACTGGTATGATTTAAATAATTGGTGTTGTTGATGTTGCGTATTTGAAAATTAAATTTTATCATTTGATTTTTTACCATAAAAATTGCATTTAAACCAGCGTTAAATAAATGGTAACCATCGGTTTCTAGCTCGTTTCTATCGGTTAATTTTTGTTGATTTACCCAAGTATAATTAAAATTCAAGCTTATTTTTTTAATCGATTTTTTTTCCCATTCCCAGTGATAACCAATATCATTGGTAATTTTTAATGGGGGTGTAAAAGGTAAATTTAAACCTGTTTGATGGTTATAATTGTACACATACTCTATTCCATTACTCCAATGCAGTTCTTTTACAATATGATAATCCATCATCCATTCGGCACCAATAAAACTTACCGAATTTTGTTTGTATTCCCATTCCATTCCGCCATTGTTCAATCTGCTAAATCTTCCAGTGGGGGATAAATAAATAAAATTATCATAATAAGAAGTAAAAGGTGTAAATTCCAATTTAACATCAGATTTTTTGTAAATCAATCCAAAATCTGCTTGTACACCTCTTTCGGGGTTTAAATTTGCATTTCCAATTTCATGGCGAAAAACACCATGATGAATTCCATTTACAGATAATTCGTTGGGTGCAGGAAATCTATATGCAGATCCTATATTTAATTTATAATCCAAAGTTTTGTTTTTTTTCCAGTTTACACCAAAAGCACCCGAAAAATTCCCGAAATTGCGATTAATGTTGGGGTTTCGCATACTGTATTCGCCAGTAAAATTTCCCTGCCTATTGTACACTGCGATAATTTTTTCATCAATATTGTATGTTGCACCATCCCATCTTACACCGAAATTAAAATGTGTATTTTCGCTTTTTTTGTATTCATTATATGCAAAAATACCATATTGTAAGTTAGTATAGTTAGGTAATAAAAATTCAAAACCTGTGTGCGTGTTTTGTGTAAATTGAGAGTTTAAACCTGTAATTAAATTCCATTTTTTATTTATTAACCAGTTGTATTTTGTGTTGGCGGTTACACTTTGAAGGTTTAAACCTAAAGATAAATTACCATAATCTATAAAGTTTTCGTCGCGTATATTAAATGCTTCCGGAGTTATTCTTTCTTGTCGGATATTATTTTGATAACCTAAATCTATTTCTAACCAATTGTTACCAATTTTAATTAAAGTGTTGTTTATGATTTTGTTGTGTGTGATATCTTGATAGGGTAAATCGATAAATCGATGTCCGTTTTCATGTCCTAATAAAAAACTTCTGGGTAAACCTATTGCGCCCATAAAAAGTCCGGCTTTTAAATTATATGAACTAACATGAAAAGTAGAATAACCCCAATTTTTTGCAAAACCAGTACTTAGATTAAAATTTTGTTCATTACCACCAGTATTTTTTAAACGGTTTTCGTAAATAGGTAAAGCAAAACTGCCATAAATAAATTCATTTGTTGGCACTCTGTAATTTCCATAATCTTGTAAACTATACCGTAATTTTAAAAAGTAGCCATTTTTATTCAGCTCAACAAAACTGCTTGTTCCAAACAAATCATTATTACTTTTATACAAACCAAGTACTTCGCCTTTAATATAATTTTTACCTTCGGGAATACTTGGGTAAATATTAATTACACCACCCATTGCGTCCGAGCCATACATTAAAGCAGAAGCTCCTTTAATAATTTCAATTCTATCAATATCAAATTGGTCTAATTCTAAACCATGATCAGCTCCCCACTGTTGTCCTTCCTGTTTAATACCTTTGTCGTTTACTAAAACTCTATTAAAACTCATACCTCTTATAATGGGTTTTGCAATTCCAACACCCAATGAAATAGAGCTAATTCCGGGGATATTTTCGATGGTTTGTACTAAATTATTACCTCTATTTTCTTCCAAATATTTTTTATCTAAATGAATTGTGCTTAAACTTTGATTTTCGTTTCCTAGTTTGGAAAAATGAGATTCGATAACAATTTCGGATAATTCAACCGTGGTTTTTTTCAGAATAAAATTAAAGTAATTGTTTTCATTGTTTAGAGTTATCCAGTAGGTTTTGGCTTCATAATTAGGTGCACTTACGTGTATATGATACCTGCCAGGGAAAATATTTTTAAATTCAAATTCGCCTTGTTCGTTGGTTATGCTGATAGCTTGTAGTTCGTGTAAATAAAGGTTTATGAATGCAATATGTGTGCTATCTTCTTGTATTACCTTACCTCTTAAATTAATTCTATTTTCTTGGCCATATACCTTACAAAATACAGTTAATAGTAAAATTATGGTAATAAATTTATACATTGGTTTAATTTGCAACAAAATTGCAAATATATTGTTTTTATACTAAATTAAAAATAGATAAATTACGGTTGAGGTGTTAAAATACGTAAGCTATCTTTGTGCGAAAAATCGCTATTTTGTAAAATTAAATTAATTGGTAAATTTGGTGCATCAACGCCGTAATTAAGTTCGTTTGAAGTAGAAAATTCCCAAATTTCATTATAAAATTCATTTTGTAAAAATAGTTCTAAAATTTCTTTACCTCCTTCTATTAAAACCGATTGGATGTTTAATAAAAGTAAATTTTTAGCTAATTCTTCTTTCCAATTTTTTTCGGAAACAACAATGTTATTTAGCTTTAAATGAGCAGGAGCAGGGAAGTTACTTACAACTATCCAGTCCTGAATATCGCTTGTAATCCAATCCCAATTTTTCCCTCGAGTAAATACTATTTTTTTTGGATTTTTCCCTTTAATCCATCTGCAGGTTAATTGCGGTTTATCGTTAATAAATGTATTTTTTCCTACTAAAATAGCATCAACTTGAGCGCGTAAATTATGTGTAATTTGATTAGTGAAAATGTTGGTTAAAGGAATAGATTTACCATTTAAGGCACCAATTTTATTAAATTTACTTTTAGCAAATTTTAAATAAATATATGGTTTTTGATGGTTATGTACCTGGTAAAAATGTTTGTTTAATGCCAAACATTCTTGTTGTAAAATATTAATTGTTACTTCAACACCATTTTGTTGTAATTTTTCCACCCCTTTACCAGCAACTTTACTATTTGTATCAATAGCACCAATTACAACTCTTGGAA
>JBEEPA010000187.1:0-4623 GCA_041191385.1 Bacteroidota bacterium
TATACATGCAAAAAAATAGCGTTTTTTGTGAAATAAGAGACGAGGGTTTAGGTATTAAAGAAGAAGACTTAAAAAATATTTACAACAGCTTTTTTCGATCAGATCCACTAAATCACAAAAAAATTGCCGGAAACGGTTTAGGTTTATCTATTGTAAAAAAATGTATTGATGCAATATTTGCCAAAATACAAATTGATAGTGAATTAGGAAAAGGTACAAAAGTTAAAATTTTATTTGATTCCATACCAAATGAATAACAATGGAAATCTTAAGCATATCTTAAGGAAGATTTTAAATAACTAAATATTTTAAATTTTAAATTTGAAGAACATTTAATTTGTCTTCAAATGATAGAAAAAATTATTAAATACAGCATCCAACATAAACTAATAATACTTCTTTTTTCTATAGGTATAATTGGATTTGGCTTATTTTCTTTATCCAATATTCCAATAGGTGCAGTTCCTGATGTTACAAACAATCAGGTTCAAATTATCACAACATCTAGAAATCTTGCCACTGAAGATGTAGAAAAATTTTTAACTTACCCAATAGAGTTAGAAATGGCAAATTTACCCGAAGTAAAAGAAATTCGTTCGGTTTCTAAATTTGGTTTATCTGTAGTAACAATTGTTTTTAATGATAAAATTGGAACGCATTTACCACGACAATTAATTGCTGAAAAAATTAAAATTGCCGAAGAAAACATACCTAATAATTTTGGTAAACCTTTTATGGGACCCATAACAACAGGATTAGGCGAGATATATCAATACATTATTGATGTTGATTCCTCATATAAAAACAATTATAATCTATCCGATTTAAGAACTATTCAAGATTGGGAAATTCGTAGAAAATTATCTGGAATTCCAGGAGTAATTGAAGTAAACACTTGGGGTGGTAATTTAAAACAATACGAAGTAGCAATTGACCCATCACTATTAAGAAGTACAAAATTATCATTGGAAAAAGTATTTTTAGCCTTAGAAAAAAACAACAGTATTGCAGGTGGTGGATATATTGAAAAAACAAATCAAACATATTTTATTAGAGGAGAAGGTTTAACCAACTCATTAGAAGACATTAAAAATATAGTGATTGAAAATAGAAATGGATTTCCAATTTTTATAAAAGACATAGCTCATGTTGGTTTTGGAAGTGCAACTCGTTTTGGAGCTGTAACTGGAAATGGAGAAGGTGAAAAAGTATTGGGACAAGTAATGATGTTAAAAGGTGGAAACTCTAAAGAAGTTATTAAAGCAGTAAAAGAGCGTGTAAAACAAATTTCTAAAACTTTACCTCCAGGAATTAAAATCAATCCATTTTTAGAGCGGAGCGAATTAATTGACAAAACAACTTTCACAATTGCAGAAAACTTGATATTAGGGTGCTTAATCGTGATTTTTGTAGTTGTTTTATTATTAGGAAACCTTAGATCTGGTTTAGTTGTTGCCTCAGTAATACCTATGTGTTTACTTTTTGCACTTTCTTTAATGTATATTTTTGATGTTGATGCTAACTTAATGAGTTTAGGTGCTATTGATTTTGGAATTATTATAGATGGCGCTGTAATAATAGTGGAATTTATAGCTTTTCAAATTACTTCTAAACATCAAGAAATTTTAAGTTTAGATAAAAAAGACCAACAAAAATTTATAGACCAACTCTCCTATTCTGGCGCAAATAAAATGATGCATTCCGCTATATTTGGTCAGGTTATTATAATTATAGTGTTTATTCCCATTTTATCTTTAGTAGGTATAGAAGGCAAAATGTTTCGTCCAATGGCTTTGGTATTTTGTTTTGCCTTAATTGGTGCAATGATATTTTGCTTTACCTATGTTCCTGTTATGGTTTCATTATTTATAAAACCATCTAATCCTAATAAAAGAAATATTTCAACTCGAATTATAACTTTTATGGAAAAAAAGTATGAACCAATTATTACTTGGGCATTACAGCAAAAAAAACTTATTTTATGCCTTGCATCAGTTCTCTTAATTATTACAGGTATAATTTTTTCATCAATGGGGGGCGAATTTGTTCCTACTTTAGATGAAGGAGATTTTGTTATTCAACCTGTTTTAAAAACTGGAACATCTTTAAGTAGCACTGTTAATACAACAACACAAATAGAGAAAATTTTGAAGAAATTTCCTGAAGTTGATCAGGTTGTTAGTAGAATTGGAGCGGCAGAAGTTCCTACAGATCCTATGTCGATGGAAGAAAGCGATATAATTATAAAACTTAAACCAAAAAATCAATGGATTAATGCCGATAGTAAGGATGAACTAGCAAATAAATTTAAAGAAGCACTAAATGAAATTCCTGGAATTGAATACGAATTTACTCAACCAATTGAAATGAGATTTAACGAACTTATTACAGGAGTAAGAACAGATTTAGCAATTAAAATTTTTGGAGAGGATTTAAAAATACTTCACGATAAAGCTTTAGAAATTGAAAATGTTATAACTGGTATAAATGGAGCTGCTGATATAATTGTGGAAAAAATTGCTGGATTACCTCAAATGACAGTAAAATACAACCGACAAAAAATTGCTAAATATGGATTAAATATTGATGATTTAAACAATATTATAACTATGGGATTTGCTGGAAAAAAAGCCGGAACTATATTCGAGGGAGAAAAAAGTTTTGATTTGGTTATTCGTTACGATAAAAATCATCACCAAGACATTGAAGATATTAAAACCTCAACTATAGAATTGCCTAACGGAAATCAACTTCCTTTGAGCGAATTTGCCGAGATTTCTTATACCACTGGACCAGCAAAAATATCACGAGAAAATACAAAAAGAAGAATAGTAATTGGAGTTAATGTTAGAAACAGAGATATGGAATCTGTTGTAAAAGATATTCAAAAAATTATTAATCAAAAAATACAATTACCAACTGGATACGAAATTGTTTATGGAGGGCAATTTGAAAATTTAAATACCGCAAAAAAACGATTAATGATTGTTGTTCCCATTGCTTTAGTATTAATTTTTATGTTGCTTTATTTTGCATTTAAATCCATAAAAGAAGCACTAATTATATACAGTGCAATTCCATTATCTGCTGTAGGAGGAGTTTTACTTTTATATTTTAGAGACTTACCATTTAGTATTTCTGCAGGTGTAGGTTTTATAGCCTTATTTGGAATTGCTGTACTTAATGGAATTGTACTAATTGAAGAATTTAAAGAATTAAAACACAATGGTATTTTAGATATAAATAAACGAATTATTACAGGAACAAAAAATAGGCTTCGTCCTGTATTTTTAACAGCAAGTGCAGCAGCTTTAGGTTTTTTACCCATGGCAATTTCATCTTCTGCTGGTGCCGAGGTTCAAAAACCATTAGCTACAGTTGTTGTTGGTGGTTTAATTAGCGCCACTTTACTTACATTAATAGTTTTACCTGTTTTGTATGCAATTTTTGAAAAAAATGATACTCCTATAAAGTTTAATCATGCTAAATCTACCCTTACATTATTGTTATTTTTAATTTCTCCCTTTATTATCAATGGTCAAAATACAATTTTAAATATTGATCAAGCAGTAGAATTAGCTATACAAAATAATCAAGGATTAAAAGCATCTGCATTACGTGTTTATCAAAACGAACAATTAATAAATAGTTCAATAGATTTAAATAAAACTGGATTTTATTACAACAAAGATTTAAATAATATTGCTCCTAATAATATTGCATTAAATGTATGGGGAATTAGTCAAAACTTTCAATTTCCAACGGTTTATGCAGCACAAAAAAATGTGCTCAATCAAAAATATTTGATTTCTAAAGATCAATTTACTATTAATCAACAAATTTTAATTAAAGATGTTAAAAAGAAGTATTATGAAATAATTTATTGGGAACAAATGCTTAAAAATCTAACCTTTATAGACAGTATTTATGCATCCTTTACCTATAGTGCTAAAAAAAAATATGATTTAGGAGAATCTAATTATTTAGAAGTTTTAACTGCGGAAACCAAAACAAAAGAAATAGCAATTTTTTTATATCAAATTCAAGAAAACATTCATAAAAATTACATTTTACTTCAACAATTATTACAAAGCAATATAAATTATAAAGTAAATAGCGATGAATTTATTGCATTGGATTTTAACCCAATAGATACGTTAAATCATCCAGTCCTAAATCTGTATAAAAATTCCATATTGTTATCTAACAAACAACTTGATCTGGAAAAACATAAATTACTACCTGATATCAATACTTCAGTATTTAATGGAGTAAATAATGGATTGGGAAGACAATCATACTTTGGTTTCCAAGTAGGAATTGGTGTCCCTATTTATTATGGAAGTCAGAAATCAAAAATTTTAGCATCCAAAACAGAGGTAAATATATTAAGTGCCGAAAGCGAAAATTATAAAATTCAACTTATATCCAATTATAATGCATTATTAAGCGATTTAAATCAACATGCTGCAGTATTAAAATATTATGAAACCACAGGAAAAAAACTATCTAAAGAAACTATTTTTTATGCAAATAAATCCTATCAAAATGGTGAAATAAATTTTTTACAATATGTACAACTTTTAGAAAACGCGAAAAATATTGAGATTAATTTCTTAAAAT
>JBEEPA010000188.1:0-3283 GCA_041191385.1 Bacteroidota bacterium
ATTTAAATACATAAAGTACTTATAAATAAAAAACTCCAAGCTAAAATCTTGGAGTTTTTTTATTTATTACTTTTAAATTATTTTTTTAAAGGAACTAAGGCTCCTTTAATGATTTCATCTACTACAGATGGATCTAATAATGTTGAAGTATCTCCTAATGAAGAAACATCCCCTTCAGCAATTTTTCTTAAAATACGACGCATGATTTTACCCGAACGTGTTTTAGGTAAACCTGGCACAACTTGAATTTTATCTGGTTTTGCAATTGGTCCGATATCTTTTGTAATAATTTTTAAAACCTCATTACGGAATTGATCTTCGTCCTCGGGTTGTTTTTCGCAAATTACATATGCATATACGCCTTGTCCTTTAATATCGTGCGGATAACCTACAACTGCACTCTCAATTACATTTGAATGACCGTTAATTGAGTTTTCGATTTCTGCAGTACCCATACGGTGCCCAGATACATTTAATACATCATCTACCCTACCCGTAATGCGATAATATCCATCCTCATCTTTGCGACAACCATCACCTGTAAAATATTTACCTTCGTAAGTAGCAAAATAAGTGTTTTTACAACGCTCGTGATCGCCGTAAGTTGTACGAATAATAGATGGCCAAGGGAATTTAATACATAAATTACCCTCTACATTATTACCTTCAATTTCATTACCCTCGTTATCTACAATAGCTAACTGGATACCAGGCATTGGTAAAGTTGCGTATGTAGGTTTTTCAGGAGTAATTCCTGCTAAAGGAGTAATTAAAAATCCAGCAGTTTCTGTTTGCCAATAAGTATCTACAATAGGACATTTTCCTTTACCTACATTTTTATGATACCAATGCCAAGCTTCGGCATTGATTGGTTCACCTACAGAACCTAAAGCACGTATAGAACTTAAATCGTATTTTTCGACATATTCGGTACCAAAAGCCTCTAATGCTCTAATGGCAGTTGGAGCTGTGTAAAAAATATTTACTTTGTGTTTTTCGCAAACTTCCCAAAAACGTCCAGCGTCTGGATAAGTTGGCACACCTTCAAACATTAAACTAGTTGCTCCAGCTAATAATGGTCCGTAGATAATATATGAATGACCAGTAATCCAGCCAATATCGGCAGTACACCAATAAATTTCGTTATCGTTGTATTGGAAAGCGTTACGGAAAGTATAATCTGTATACACCATATATCCACCAATTGTATGTACCACACCTTTTGGTTTACCTGTAGAACCCGAAGTATATAAAATAAATAACATATCTTCAGCATCCATTTCAACAGCAGTATTTTGCGCATTTACTTTAGACATTTCATCGTGCCACCAAACATCTGTTTTAGCATTCCAAGTAACCTCGCAGTTTGTGCGTTTTACTACAACTACTTTTTCTACTGTAGGACAGTTTTTAACTGCCTCGTCTACAACAGCTTTAACAGGGATATTTTTATTACCACGATAGTTACCATCCGAAGTTAAAATAATTTTAGCCTCAGCATCTATAACTCTATCTGCCAAAGCAGTAGAAGAAAAACCTGCAAAAACAACCGAGTGGATTGCACCTACCCTAGCGGTTGCCAAACAAGCAATAGCCAACTCTGGAACCATAGGCATATATAAACAAACTCTATCGCCTTTTTTAACGCCATTTGCTAACAATACATTTGCAAATTTACAAACCTCCTCATGCAATTGTTTGTAAGTTAATTTAACAGCTTTTTCGCTAGGTTCGTTAGGTTCCCATAAAATAGCAACCTTATCTGCTTTATCTACTAAATGTCTGTCTAAACAATTTTCGGTAATATTTAATTTACCACCTTTAAACCATTCGATTTTTGGCTCATTAAAATTCCAATCTAAAACTTTATCCCACTTTTTCTTCCACACAAAACTATCCGCATGTGCAGCCCAAAATTCTTCAGGTGATTCAACACTTTTTTTATACTCCTCTTTATACTCTTCAAAATTGGTAATTCGTTTTTTTACTTCCATAGTCAACAAGATTTTGTATTAGTACATTTAATTAGGCAATAAATATAGAAAATTTTAATAAAAAATCATTAATTTATTCACCCCCCTTTTTTAAAAAGTTAACGAATGTATGAAAAATAATTTATACAATATAATATCAACACATAGTAAATAGATGTAAAATATTGAAAATCAAAACTTAACAAGTAATTAAAAAACTTTTGTTGATATTTTAAATTTTTTTTTTTGAAAATTGGCTTTACCTTGGTTCCACAAACACTTAAAAATTTTTAGTTATGTTGGTTTATTGTAAAGAAGAATTACAAGAACAATTGAATGAATTGCGCCTAGAAAAAGAAAAGTTACAGCAAAACAGAGTAGCTAAACTAAAAAAGTTTAGCGAAAATCAAATCGAAAGCAAAAATACCTCAATCGAAAATTTGGATTGCAAAATTGAAATCCTTGAGGGCAAAATCAGTAAGTTATTTTAAACAAGATTTTGGTTTAAATTAAAAAAAGCAGCTAAAATTTTAGCTGCTTTTTTTATTACATATTTAAATAGCGCATAAACTGATTAAATTTATCTCGTAAATCATCATCGTAGGCGCTTTCGTGAAAAGAAGCTTTGATTTTATAGTTAAATCGCTCGAAAGATTTAATGATTATAGACAAGTCTGATTTATTAATTTTTAAAATCAAGTCTAATTCGGTAGTATCTGTAGTTGCAGATAAATAGCTTGATAGGATTTTAGCATTATCACTTTCTACAATTTGAGCAGCTTGCGATAAACTATAATCGCGGATATTGATTCCTAAAATTAAAACTCCACCTGGCTCCACCGCATTGGTAATTTTAGCAAATTGAAAAGCCATATCCTGTATGGTTATCAAACCTAAATACTCTTCATTATCGTCCAAAACAGGAATACATGTTAATCTAAATTCAGCCAATATTTTAATGATATCAAAAATATGCGAATACACATTTACAAAAGGACGCAACAAATTAGGTTTGTTTTCCGCTATAGTTAAACTAGGGTCATCAAACTCTAAAACAGTATTTTCTGATAAAATTCCTTGGTAATTGTTATTTTTTACTAAAGGAATATGATTTAATTTATGCTCTTCCATAATGGTCAAAGCATCATCTCCACTGGCATCGAAGGAAACAGCAGGGATATAATACGATATTAATTCTTTTGCTATCAAAGTAGTTTTTTTTGATAAGTTTGAGGCTCAAAGGTAGCTTTTTTTTAGCTTTGTTCCCATTAAGCTTACCAACTATTGTATGTTAATTTTATAAAAATGGC
>JBEEPA010000189.1:0-2595 GCA_041191385.1 Bacteroidota bacterium
GTGTGGGGATGTCTATTCGCGGACTTCGCCCTATTGCAGAGGTACAATATTTAGATTATGTTGTGTATGGTTTAATGACTTTAACCGATGATTTAGCATCCTTACATTACAGAACCAAAGGCGGACAAAAAGCTCCTATAATTATTCGAACTAGAGGACATAGATTTGAGGGTATTTGGCACTCGGGGTCTCCAATGGGTATGTTGATTCACAGTTTACGAGGTTTAGTAATTGCTGTTCCGCGCAACATGACGCAAGCAGCCGGAATGTATAATACACTTTTGGAAGCACACGACCCTGCTTTAATTGTAGAACCTTTAATGAGTTACCGCAAAAAAGAATTATTACCAGATAATTTAGGCGAATTTAAAACGCCGATAGGTATTGCCGAAGTTTTACAAGAAGGTACGGATGTAACTTTGGTAACTTATGGAACTTGTGTTTCGATTGCCGAAGAAGCTATTACGCAATTAAAAAAATTTGGGATTAGTGTGGAATTAATTGATATTCAAACCTTATTACCATTTGATTTAACTGGAGTAATTGGTAAAAGTATTGCAAAAACCAATCGTGTGGTGTTTATGGATGAGGATGTTTCTGGCGGTGCTACTGGTTTTATGATGCAAAAAGTATTGGACGAGCAAAATGCGTATTTCCATTTAGATGCTCAACCTAAAACTTTAAGCGCTAAGGATCACCGTCCCGCTTATGGCTCGGATGGAAATTATTTTAGTAAACCTAATGTAGAGGATGTTTTTGATACTATTTACTATTTAATGCGCGAGGGTAATCCAACAAAATTCCCCGAATTATATTAAAAATATGCAATCCAATTTCATTCGGCTTATTCACAACAAAGGATTTAAATGGAATAAAGTAAGTGATTTTTGGTTGAAAGGAAATATAGATAAAGCACCAGAAAACACACGTGTTTCTGGTGCTTTTGATTTTTTAAAATCTAACTCTTTTGGTTTTGCTTGGATAAATGAACAAGAAGAATCCATTGTGGCAGCTACAGATATTAACCGTAGCATACCCTTGTTTTATTTTTGGGATGGACATGAATTTTGTTTAAGCGATGATGTGGCATTTTTAGCGCAAAAATTTTCGTGTGCTTTAGATGAAAATCAAATTTCGTTCTTCGAGCAGTTTGGATATACATCGGATAATCATACTTTATACAAAAATATTTTTAGCTTATTAGGTGGGAGTTTGCTTACTTTCGATTGTAAAAATAAAACCTTAGATATTCAAAATTACATTAGTGTATCTAGGCAACAAAATAACCCAAAAGTACTTAAAAATATTTGTGATCACTTATGGGGTAAAATTATACAACAATTACAAAATAAAACAGCAGTTGTGCCATTAAGTGGCGGTTGGGATAGTAGATTTATTTTATCGGCTCTGGTGTTGCATAACGTAAAAAATATCATCTGTTTTACATACGGAAAAGCGGATAGCTTCGAGGTGAAAACTGCTCGAAAAATTTGTCAAAAACTAAATGTGCAATGGTATTTTGTGGAATATACTCCCGAGTTATTACAATGCTACACAAGTCAGTTGGGTTGGGAATACGAGCAATTTGCAAATCAATTTACCAGCATAGCGTACGAACAAGATTTTTTTGCCATTTATAGCTTAAAACAACAAGGTTTACTACCCGAAAACGCTGTTTTTTTACCTGGTTTTTGTGGCGATTTTTATGCAGGTAGTAAAACAATTCCAGCAAATATCAATACTTTACAAAAGCTAATCAAACATACCATTAACAAAAATGCTTTTAAGGGAAATATCGATTTAGAGAATCAAAAAATAATTGAACAAAGTTTACAAAACTGCAAGGCTATAAATTTAAATGATAGCTACCAAAAATGGTATTCCAATCATAAATCCGATAAATACATCAACAACGGTTTGCGCGCTTTTGAGTTTTTTGATTTCCAATGGATTTTCCCTTTAATGGATTATGAGTATTTTAATTTTTGGAAAAACTGTAGCGAGCAACAATTGAAAAACAAATTGTTTTATCAAGAATTTTTGGTTGAACACTATTTTAAAATTCTAGGAATAGATTTCGATTTAAAAACCTCCGAAGAAAAAGTGTATCAAAACTCAATTGTACAATCGATAAAAAAAATAGTACCCAAAAAATTTAAAAACAAATTACAAAAAGTATTGTTTAAAAATCAAACTTTTGTAAACAACCAAAATCTTCTAGCTCAGATTTTTGCTAAAGATTTACCAAATAAAAATTTCAAAACATCTACAAACGAAAACCAAATACACGCAAAATGGTTTTTGAGTAAGAATTAATGAATTTATGTTATTTTACATAAGTTTGAGTTTTGTTTAAGTTTTACAATTAATAATTTGTTATGAATAAAATAGATGATTTTGTTCCTGAATGGATTGAAATGAGTAGATTAAATTCAACCACACCTGATGTTTTAGAATTTAATGTTATTGATAAAATTACAGGAAATACAGATTCAGATGTATTTGTATATAACTTACTTAATCCAACATGGAGAAAATTTCCATCAAAACATTTTAAATTACAGAATTTAGTTTTTGAAAAAAAAGCTGCGATAA
>JBEEPA010000190.1:0-3724 GCA_041191385.1 Bacteroidota bacterium
ATTATTAAAATAGACTGATATTTTAGACTTATAATATAAATTAAAATTTGGATTATATTTATTTAATTGTTCTAAAGTATTCAAATCAGTACTTTTATACAATAAAGGTTTAGAAAAGTTACGATTTTCTAAAAATTTTGCAGTTTCACCTTTACGTTTCTCATCTAGTTCTTGTTCTAGTAAACCCTTTTCAGCTTCTAAAAGTTTAGTCATAATCTTTTTTTGCCTATTAATCAATTCATTAGATAAATTTTTATTATACAAATCCTTTTCAATATTTTCAAATTCTTTAAGCAACTGCGGTGCATCACCTGCACCACCATTGCCTTGCTTCTGCAATTGCTTTTCCAATTCTTTTAATTTTTCTTTCATTACAGCTTGTTGAGCCGCCATTTGTGCAAAATCTTTAGCAGAACCTTTATTACCTTTAGATCCATTGTCTCCTGGAGTAGAACCCTTTTCCATTTGTTTTTTCATTTGTTCAATTTGTTTGGCTAACATATCCTTAAGTTCGCCCATTGAATCTGAAGGTTTTGGGTTTTTACCGCCAGGTTTTGAACATGAACCAGACCCAGGCTGACTATTTTTCATTTGTTCTTGCATTTTTTGTAATGATTCATCTAACATTAAAGCAAGATTATTAGCAGAAGTCATAACAAATTGTTGTTTCACAATAGCATTATAAGGTTGACGTTTAAACATTAAATCTTGAGAAAGTTTTAAATTATTGGTTAAATTAAATAACTCATTCGTAACCAAATCTTTAATTTGGATTTGACGTTTACTTAATGCAACTAAAGAATCTTCAATAATTTTGGCATCATTTAATAACTTCTTTTGTTCATTTGCTAATGAAGTAAATTTAGGATCGAGTGGATTAATAAGTTTTGACTTAGCTAAAACATCTTCTTGAGAGTTAGATAAATACAAAAGGTTTTCTAAAATCTGACGTAAAACCTGTACATCTTCGGAATCCTGCTCTTGAGCCTGTTTAGCCATTAAATTTTCTAATTTATTAGCCATATTTTTTAAATCCTGTTCTACAGACTTTTGAGAATTTTTAGCTTTGGATTTATCATTATTACCTATAGACTGTTGAATAGAATTCAATTTTTCTTGTATGGATTTGACGTCTTTGGATAAATCTTCCATTTTTTTAGGGCGTTCCAAAACTTTATTTTTATCTTTCAAATCTTCAATCTTTTTCGTTAAATCCTGAAAAGACTTATTTAAATCATCTTGTTTTTTAAGTGCATCATCTTTAGAAAATTTATCTAATTGATTTCTAATATCTTCCTGATTTTTAGATAAATCTTTTAGTTTATTAATAGATTCCTCTAACAATTGTTCAACCTCAAAACGTTTAAACATTTCTAATGTTCTATCCACACTTTGTTCAATCTGTTTATTATCTTTTTGCATCTTATCCAAAACATTTTGAACCTCATTTTTGTTTTTTAGATCATTCATCAATTTTTGAAGTTCATCAAACAATTTTTTAGTTTCAGAATCTAATAATTTATCAAATAATTCTTCAATTTGTTTTTGTTTATCTAACAAATCAGCATCCAAATCCTTTAAATTGTTTTCTTTATTTTTTTGAATTTCTTGTAATTTTTGAATGTTTTGAATTTGACTCTCCAAATTCTGTTGCTGTTTAAACAAATTATCTAAACGTTTTTTATCATTCCAATCCAAGCTAGATTTTTGTAATAAATCATCTTGAATAGATTGAATATCCATTTGTTGTTTTGCGATAGAATTTAAAGTATTATTCATTAAAGATTTTAGTTCATCCTTTGATTTATTCACTAAACTATCAACTTTTTGAGCAGAAGGAAATGAGTAACTAAAACTAGATGAAACAGCAAATTTATTACCTCTAAAATCGTTGTCCCAAGTTTTAAAATAAACTTTAATATCATTACCAAAATTTTTAAACCTATTCATATCTAACGAATAATTAAATTGTTGAGACAATTCATTTTTAGGTAATTTTAAAACAGATTTATACATTGAATCATTGGATTCAATAATCAATTCTGTTTTTGATATTCCATAATCATCTTTTGCAGAAACATAAAAATAAACTTGATTAATAAAAATTGAATCGGTGAAGCTCTTTAATGAAATTTCGGGATAATTATCATTAATAACATTAAAATTTAAAGATAAATCATCACTAAAAAAAACAGAATCTTGATTAGATTGAATATTAAATTGTTTATCATTTAAAATATCAAAAGAATAAGAAAAAGAGGAAGAAGACAATTTAAAAACAGAATTATTAATTTGCAATTGATTACATTGAGAAAAAACTAAATCCAAAACAACTTTACTGCCTTGAGGAACTTGAATAAATTGTTGATTAGATACTGAAAAAGGTTCAATAGATGTATATTTAGGAGGGAATACATTTATTTTAAAATTTTGAATTGATGGCTTTTGAACCAAATTAAAATTATAAGAATCAGAATAAAATTCACCCATTTTTAAAACAAAATCAGTAGATTTTTGAATTGGAGGAACTTGAATTTCATAATAATTTCCTTTTTGGGTAAAACGGAGAAATTGATTTTGAAAAACCAAATATAAATTTTCAGGAATTTTGTTTCCAAAAAATTCAACCTTTAATAAAAAAGGTTCATTTTTAAAAACTGTAAAATCAGTATTAATAATCTTAAAATTATAAGGATTTGGTGGATAAAAATCTCTATTAAATTGTACAGCTCTTGAGCTTCCTTCTAAAATAATTTGAGGCTGAAAAAGCAAAGTAAACAAAAATAAAACACCTGGAATAGTAGCTAACTTTAACCATTGTTTTAGTAAAGTTTTGTCGATTGCTTGAATAAAATTATAATCTTTAATATGGTTAAATTTTTGCTCGATTGCAGCAAAAACTATTGGACTAGATACAGAAGAATAAGATAATTGTATTGAATTTAATAAAACATCATCAACTTGATTTTTAAAATGATTACCAATAATTTTTGCAATATCTTCATCCTGTAAACCTTTTTTAATTTTAAAAAATAATAATAAAGGTAATACAACTTTAAACCAAAGTACAATTAGAGTACCTAATAAAAATAAAATAAAAATTAAAGTTTTAACAGCTTTAGGAAAATAAATAAAATATTCGCTTATAGATAAAAAATACCAGCATAAACTTAAAATAACCGATGAAAAAATCAACCCAATCCAAAATTGTGTTAGATAATATTTTTTATAAAATACATTTAACTTTTGCTGAACAGATTGTACAACATCCATATTATTTAAAAACCATAAATTAAAGTAATGGAGAAAATACGACGGTTATTAGTGTTTTGAACAATAATTCCCGATCCAGGAATGGTTTCTGTTTTTTCGCCAAAAGGTTGTGAATAGGAAACATTAAATCCATTCACTCTACCGCGATACATCCATCTAAAACCTCCATGCACAATAGGTCCAAAAGTATAAAATCTAGCCCTGTTTAAACCAGCACCAACAGCCGTAAAATTATTGTTTATACCACCGCCAATATAAAAACCAAAAGGAGATGTAAAATTTTTAGTGGCATGTGTACCTAAATTTAAATCTACAGTTATGGGCGTTTGAATCAAAAAATTATAATAACTTAAACCATTAGCCGATGCAAATCCAAAACCTAAACCCATAGGAAAACCTGTTGATAACGAATAATTTTTTTTAGGTGCATGGAAATTATATCGTGGATATA
>JBEEPA010000191.1:0-4307 GCA_041191385.1 Bacteroidota bacterium
TTTACTTAAGTTTTTTGGAGATGCACATTATACAGTACATTTGAGTAAAAAAACTAAATCGAGCATTGATTTAAGGGTATTTGGCGGTTTTTTTGCCACACCAACAGGTCCGTTGGATCAACAACATCGTTTGCGTTTAAGTGCTCATAATGGTTTGGGAGTGCAAAGTGTAGGGAACAATAATTTAGTAATATCGGGTATGACAGATTATTTGTACGATGATGTATTTTTAGGTAGATATGTTAATGATCCGTTTAATTTATGGAGTAAGCAAATTTCCAAAGCAGATGGTGCTTTTAGAACGCCAATTGATAGAGCTGCTTCTTCAACATGGCTTTCTTCATTTAATGTAACATTTAACTCTCCTCTAAAATTTGTATCTGTTTTTGCCGATTTTGGATTGTTGGGATTGGGTAATTCTGTTGTGAATGCCTATGGAACAGGAGTTCAAGTAAATTTAATTAAAGATATTTTCGAAATTTATTTTCCAATATATCATGCTTCAGGTGAATTGTTGCAATTTAGCCAACCTACATACATAAATTACGGACAGCAAATTAGGTTTAAATTAGATATTCAGAGGTTTTACAACATTATAGATTAATGCAAGAAGGGAAAAAAATATATTTTGCATCCGATTTTCATTTAGGTGCGCAGGGTGTTGAAAATTCAAATGAAAGAGAAAAACTTGTTATAGATTGGTTGTGTGCAATACAAAACGATGCTCAAGCAATTTATTTATTGGGTGATATTTTTGATTTTTGGTTTGAATACAAATATGTTGTACCTAAAAATTATGTGCGATTATTTGCTAAACTAGCAGAATTAAAAGATAAAGGTATTGAAATTTTTGCCTTTACAGGAAATCATGATATGTGGACTTTTGGTTATTGGGAGGAAATAACAGGAATGAAAGTTTTTCATCAGCCCATTGAAATAAAATACAATAATGTTACTTTTTATATTGGACATGGTGATGGATTAGGACCAGGAGATTACGCATATAAAGCACTAAAAAAAATGTTCCGTAATAGGTTTTTACAATGGTGTTTGGCAAGAGTTCATCCTAATTTAACATTTGCAGTTGCTCAAAAATGGTCGGCTAAAAGCCGAATAAATAATATCCGAAAAGATGAAGTTTTTAAAGGGAAGGAAAAGGAATTTTTATATCAATATTGTTTAGATATTTCGCAAACAAAAACGGTAGATTATTTTATATTTGGGCACCGACATTTGGCTTTAAATTTAAAAGTGGGAGAAAGCTCATCCAGATATATCAATTTAGGAGAGTGGGTGGGACCCCATAAACACTATGCAGTTTTTGATGGTGAAAAATTAGAAATTATGAGTTTTAAAAGTACAAAAAATAGTATTGAGGAATAATTATGGGAAGGATTTTAGCGATTGATTATGGAACAAAAAGGGTGGGTATTGCCGAATCCGACGATTTAAAAATTATTGCTTTTCCTTTAATAACGGTGCACTCAAAAGATTTAATAGATTTTTTACAAAAATATCATCAACAAAATACCATAGAAGCTTTGGTGGTTGGCGAACCTAAAAGATTAAATAACGAACCCACAGATGTAACCCAGTTAATTAATCAGTTTGTAGTGCATTTACAACGCAAATTCCCCGAAATTCCAGTACATAGAGTTGATGAACGTTTTACTTCAAAAATAGCAACACAAACTATTCAGCAATCTAATTTAAGTAAAAAAAATAAACAAGATAAATCTTTGGTAGATACCATTAGCGCAACTATAATTTTGCAATCGTTTTTACAAAATTATGGATAAAAATATATTTTAAAATTTATACTTATGTTAGCCAATCAACTTAAAGGAATTTACGCAGTAACGGATGATATTTTAACGCCATTGGATACCATCGAAAAAAATGTTGAAGAAGCTTTAAAAGCTGGAGTTAAAATTATTCAGTTCAGAAATAAAATTCAAACAGATAACGAAATTGAACAAACAGCTATTAATTTACAAAAATTGTGTACTAATTACGATGCTTTATTTGTAATGAATAATAGAGTACAATTAACTGGAAAATTAAAATTGGATGCTGTACATATTGGTATCGAGGATATTTCTTTAATAGACGCAAGAAAAATTGTAGGTACAAATTGTATAATTGGTGTTTCTTGTTATGGAAATATTGAGTTAGCTAAAAATGCTGCTTTACAGGGAGCAGATTACGTAGCTTTTGGTGCATGTTTTAGTTCTACAACTAAACCTCAAAATAAAACTATTGATAAAAATGTTATTTCTATCGCAAAATCTATTTTAGATATACCTGTATGTGTAATTGGTGGTATAGCTGCTCATAATATTGAAGAATTAAAAAAACATAAACCAGATATGTATGCTATAGTTAGTGCAATATTTAAAGGAGATATTACTCGAAATATTGTTAAAATTAAACAAGTTTTAAATATTTAAGAGTGAAATGAGATATTTTTATGAAATGGGTATTGCTTTAATTTGTTCAAAAACCAAATACAAAATATATGAAATGGAGTGAAAAAACATGGCAAGAAAGTGCTGAAATTTTTGATAAAATTTTGAATCAATCTTTTAATCAGGATTTAATGCAAGGCACATTAACTGAGGATAGATTTTATTTTTATATACAGCAAGATATTTATTATTTAAAAGAATATGGAAAAACATTAGCTGTAATTGGAAGTAGATTACAAAATGATGAACATATTCAAGCTTTTTATCAGTTTGCAAATAGTGCAATGCAAGTAGAAAATGCATTACATGAAAGTTATGTTAAACAATTTTCTAATTTTTCACCTCCACCAATATCGCCAACTTGCCTATTGTATAAAAGTTATTTAAGTGCACAGTTGGTTACTCAAAGTATTGAAATTTGTTTAGCAGCAGTACTTCCTTGTTTTTGGATTTATAAAAAAGTTGGAGATTATGTTTTGGCAAATGGTAAAATTGAAGGAAATCCATATAAAAATTGGATTTTAACTTATGGAGGAGAAGAGTTTGCTGTTGCTGTAGAAAAAGCTATTGAGATTTGTGATTTTTATGCAGAGAACTCTACAGATGAAGTGAGGAAAAAAATGACCGAAGCTTATCTTTACGGAGCAAAAATGGAATGGATGTTTTGGGATAGTGCGTATAAAAAAGAAACATGGGCAATTTAAATAAAAAAAGGAGCAAAATTTTCTGCTCCTTTTTTTATTTTAAAAGTGGTTGTTCTTGTGTAGCTTCACCAGGTTGTATTTCTAAATCTATCAATTGATCATCTTTCCAATATCCTCTGTAGGTAGAAGAATTTGGCCATTGATATTCACCATAACCATTTCTTCTATCTTCTTCCCACGCACCGGTATATCTACCTCCTTTACCCCATGTATATTTTCCACTTCCGTGTCGTTTACCGTCTAAAAATGCCCCTTCGTATTTATCACCATTTGCGAATTCATATTTACCACTTGTTCCATGAATTTTACCTTGTCTCCATGAACCGTCGTAAACATCACCATTATCAAATTTAAATGTACCTGTTCCATTGTAACAATTACCTTTAATGCACTGAGCATTTGCTTGAATTGTAATTAAAAAAGTTACAAGCCCTAAAGAAAATAAATATTTTTTCATGTTAAATAATTTATTAATAAAATATGAAATATTTGCTTTTAAAAACCGTGCCAAAATTAATTCATACTTTGATAAAGTGTAAAAATAAAAAAATGCTTCAATAAAATGTAATTAAATCGTAAAAATTACAATGATTTTATACAATATTCTTTAAAAATGGTTACAAAATATCTAAACGCTGACTATCAAATCTTAAAAAAATAAATAATAGTACTGTAAAACTAAGTAGTGAAGAACCACCGTAACTAAAAAAAGGCAATGGAATACCAATAACGGGCATTAGCTGAATAGTTATTCCTATATTCACTAAAAAGTGAAAAAATAAAATTGCAGCAACACAATATCCATACACTCTACCAATTCTACTTCTTTGTTTTTCTGCTTTTTGAATAATTCGGATAATTAAACCAATCATTAAAGTAACTACAATAAAAGCACCTAAAAACCCCCATTCTTCACCTACTGTACAAAATATATAATCTGTAAATTGTTCGGGCACCCATTTTCCTTTAGTTAAATCTCCATTTAAAAATCCTTTTCCAAAAAATCCTCCGCTACCAATAGCGTTTAAACTTTGCTCAGTTTGAAAAGCTACAGAAGGATCTTCAATTTTTCCGAACAAAACATCAATTCTAACTCTTTGGTGAGGTAATAAAATTTTGTATAATAAATCAACAC
>JBEEPA010000192.1:0-8533 GCA_041191385.1 Bacteroidota bacterium
ATTATGCGTTAACTTTACCTTTTGCCTTAGCAATAACTTCTTCAGCAATATTTTTTGGCGCTTCTGCAAAATTAGAGAATTCCATTACTGAAGTTGCTCTACCAGAAGTGATAGTTCTTAATGAAGTAACATAACCGAACATTTCAGATAAAGGAACTTTAGCTTTAACAACCTTAGCGCCATTTTTATCATCCATACCTTCCATCATACCTCTTCTTCTATTTAAATCGGCAACAACATCACCCATATTTTCCTCAGGTGTGATTACCTCCAATTTCATTATCGGCTCTAACAAAACAGGTTTTGCTTTAGGTAAAGCAGATCTATAACACATTTTAGCAGCAATCTCAAAAGATAAAGCATCTGAATCGACAGCATGGAAAGAACCATCAGACAAAGTTACTTTTAAGCTATCAACAGTATAACCGGCTAATACACCAGTAGACATTGCCTCTTTGAAACCTTTTTCAACTGAAGGAATAAACTCACGAGGAACGTTACCACCCTTTACAGCATTAACAAACTCTAAACCTTCTTTACCATCAGTTCTTGGTTCAATAGTACAAACGATATCCGCAAATTTACCTCTACCACCAGATTGTTTTTTGTAAACTTCTCTGTGTTCAACTGTACCTGTAATAGTTTCTTTGTAATTAACTTGAGGTTCACCTTGGTTACACTCAACTTTAAATTCTCTTTTTAATCTATCTAAAATGATATCTAGGTGTAACTCACCCATACCACTAATAATAGTTTGTCCAGTATTTTCGTCTGTTTTCACCTTAAAAGTAGGATCTTCTTCAGCTAATTTACCTAATGCAATACCTAACTTGTCAACATCAGCTTGAGTTTTAGGCTCGATAGCTATACCGATAACTGGATCTGGGAAATCCATTGATTCGAATACAATTGGATGTTCTTCAGCACATAAAGTATCACCAGTTCTGATATCTTTAAAACCAACAATAGCACCTATATCACCAGCTTGTAATCTTTCGATTTGATTTTGTTTGTTTGCGTGCATCTGGAAAATACGAGAAATTCTCTCTTTTTTCATTGTTCTAGTATTTAATACATAAGAACCAGACTCTAACACACCTGAATAAGCTCTAGTAAAACATAATCTACCAACAAAAGGGTCAGTAGCAATTTTGAATGCTAAAGCAGCAAAAGGATCATCCACAGATGGTTTTCTAGAAACTTCAGAATCATCTTTAGGATTAATACCTTGAATAGCTTCTTGATCCATAGGAGAAGGTAACAATTCCATTACATAATCCAACATAGTTTGAACACCTTTGTTTTTGAAAGAAGAACCACATAACATTGGAACTATTTTCATTGCAACAGTTGCACTTCTTAAAGCATCTAAAATTTCTCTTTCAGAGATTGAATTAGGATCTTCAAAGAATTTCTCCATTAAAGTATCATCAAACTCAGCGATAGCTTCTAACAATTGTTCTCTATATGAATTAACCTCCTCAACCATATCAGCAGGAATTTCAACCACTCTGTATGTCATACCAAAGTCATCTTCATTCCAAATCATTGCTTGATTCTTAACTAAATCCACAACACCTTGAAAAGTTTCTTCAGATCCAATTGGTAATTGTAAAGGAACAGCATGGCTACCTAACATTTCACGAACTTGTTTACACACTTTCAAGAAATCAGCACCTTGACGGTCCATTTTATTTACGAAACCAATTCTAGAAACATTATAATTGTTAGCTAACCTCCAGTTAGTTTCTGATTGAGGCTCAACACCATCAACAGCACTAAATAAAAACACTAAACCATCTAAAACTCTTAATGATCTATTTACCTCAACAGTAAAGTCAACGTGACCAGGAGTATCAATAATATTAATATGGTATTCCTGCTCGTTATATTTCCAAAATACAGTTGTAGCTGCAGAAGTAATTGTTATACCTCTTTCTTGCTCTTGAACCATCCAGTCCATAGTTGCAGCACCATCATGTACCTCACCAATTTTGTGGCTAACACCAGAGTAAAATAATATACGCTCTGTAGTAGTGGTTTTACCAGCATCAATGTGCGCAGCAATACCAATATTTCTTGTGAATCTTAAATCTCTTTTAGCAGACATTGCAATAATTATTAAAAATTAAAATCTAAAATGAGAGAAAGCTTTATTTGCTTCGGCCATTCTGTGCGTATCTTCTTTTTTCTTGAAAGCCGCACCTTCACCTTTAGAAGCAGCTAAAATTTCAGCAGCTAATTTTTGAGCCATTGATTTTTCGTTTCTTTTTCTAGAGTAACCAATCAACCACTTCATTGCCAAAGAATTTTTTCTACTTTCTCTAACAGGAGAAGGAATTTGGAAAGTTGCTCCACCTACTCTTCTACTCTTAACCTCAACACCAGGTGTTACATTTTCAAGAGCCTTTTTGAAAACCTCTAAAGAAGGAGTTTCATCAGACTTAGTTTTAATAATTTCCATTGCATCATAAAATATTTTAAACGCAATAGATTTTTTACCATGCAACATTAAGTTGTTCACAAATTTAGCTACTACCACATCATTAAATTGTGGATCAGGCGTAATAAATCTTTTTTTAGCTCTAGTCTTTCTCATCTTGTACTATACTATTTTTTTTGCTTAGGGCGTTTTGCGCCATATTTAGATCTTCTTTGTAATCTACCATCAACACCAGCTGTATCTAACGCACCACGAACGATATGATATTTAACACCTGGTAAATCTTTAACTCTACCTCCTCTAACTAAAACTATAGAGTGTTCTTGCAAGTTGTGACCTTCGCCTGGTATGTAAGCAGAAACTTCAATACCATTTGTTAATCTAACCCTTGCAACCTTTCTCATAGCCGAGTTTGGTTTTTTAGGAGTAGTTGTATAAACTCTTGTGCATACACCTCTTCTTTGAGGGCATGATACTAACGCAGCAGATTTACTCTTTTTAAACTTTTGCGTTCTTGACTTTTTAATTAACTGTTGAATAGTTGGCATATCCTTATTTAAGTAAGCTTTCTTTTTATAATTTTTTAATCCTTCTAAAAATCAGGAGGGCAAAGGTACAAGTTTTCTTTTATTTTTCAATACTTTTTTTTCATTTTTTTAAATTTTTTCTCAACTTTTAAACTAGCCATTGTTGAAAACCTTGATTTTACTAGGATTTACAGCGATTATATTTTTTGTTAAAATCGAAAAAAAATAAAAACATGACCTATATTTGCGACCAAAACAGTATATTATATGTCGGATTTTTTAAAAGACCTTAACGACGCTCAATTTTCTGCAGCAAACGAACTTGAGGGTCCATTAATGATTTTAGCAGGTGCAGGATCAGGTAAAACTAGAGTGTTAACTTATCGAATTGCGCATTTAATGTCCCAAGGTGTAGATCCATTTAATATATTAGCATTAACCTTTACCAATAAAGCCGCAAAAGAAATGCGCGAAAGGATAGAAAAATTGGTAGGAAGCGAAAGTAGAAATTTATGGATGGGAACTTTCCATTCGGTATTTGCAAGAATATTACGTGCCGAAAGCGGACATTTAAATTACCCATATAATTTCACTATATACGACACCATTGACGCAAAAAGCTTGTTAAAAACAGTAATTAAGGAAATGGAGTTAGATGACAAAATATATAAACCAAATGTTATATATAATAGAATATCTTCTGCAAAAAATCAATTAATTACAGCCAAAGAATACGCAGAAGATATAAATATAACAAAAGAGGACCACTACATGGGCAGAGGCAAAACTGCCGAAATATATTTAGCCTATCAAATGCGATGTTTTAAATCGGGCGCTATGGACTTTGACGATTTATTATTAAAAACCTATCAATTATTTGAAAGCAAACCCGAAATATTAAACAAATACCAAAATATTTTTCAATATATATTAGTAGATGAGTACCAAGACACTAATCATGCACAATACTCCATTATACAACAACTTAGTAATTTATATCAAAATATATGTGTAGTAGGAGATGATGCGCAGAGTATCTATTCATTTAGAGGCGCTAACATATCTAACATTATAAATTTTAAAAGTGATTATAAAGGAGCACAGATTTTAAAATTAGAACAAAACTACCGATCCACTAAAAATATTGTAGGAGCAGCAAATGCGATTATAAAATTAAACAAACAACAAATACCTAAAGAAGTTTGGACAGAGAACCCAGTTGGAGATAAGATATTAATTACCAAAAACAAAACCGATAACGACGAAGGAAGATATGTTGCTGAATCTATTTTTGAAAACAAAATGCAACATCAATTACCCAACAGTGCCTTTGCAGTTTTGTATAGAACCAATGCACAATCTAGAGCCATTGAAGAATCACTTAGGAAAATAAATTTGTCTTATAAAATATATGGAGGAATTTCATTTTACCAAAGAAAAGAAATAAAGGATTTACTTTCCTATTTTAGAGTTATCATAAATCCGCACGATGAAGAAGCATTAAAACGTATTATAAATTACCCTGCAAGAGGAATAGGAAAAACCTCATTAGATAAAATATTTATTATAGCCAATCAGTTCGATAAAAGTATTTGGGAAGTAATGGCAAATTTAAACTTTTACCCTACAGGTTTAAACAATAGCGCTAAAAGTAAATTTGAAGAATTTGTTACACAAATAGTAAAATTTAATAGTGAATTATACAATACTACTGCATACGATTTAGCTCATCAAATAGCACTTGAAACTGGCATTTTAAAAGATTTAAATAGCGACAAAACGCCCGAAGGCATAGCCAGATACGAAAATATAATGGAATTACTAAGTGCGATAAAACAATTTACCAATATTGAAGAACGTAGTCCGGAAGGTAAAATAGTAAACACCTTAGATAAATTCATGGAAGATGTTGCCTTGTTAACAGATGCAGACAATGAAAAAGAAGACGATAAAGATAAAATTTCTTTAATGACTATCCATGCCGCAAAAGGTTTAGAATTTCCTTACGTTTATATAGTTGGATTAGAAGAAAATTTATTTCCATCGCAAATGGTGTTAAACTCCCGTGAAGAATTAGAAGAAGAAAGAAGATTGTTTTATGTAGCCTTAACACGTGCCGAAAAAATGGCATACCTTAGTTACGCTATAACAAGATTTAAATTTGGAAATGTAACTTACAGCGACCCTAGCAGATTTATTAGTGAAATTCCAGATCAATTTGTTCAACAAAATCATCTTATAAAAAACATAAATGTTAATTCCTCATTTAATTCGCAACCTAAACGATTGAGTAAAATAACTATTACAGATAACAATAGCGAAAAAATAATTGCACTTCCAGGAAATAGTTTAGGAGAGATTCAAGTTGGACAAAAAGTTTCGCATTTAAGATTTGGTAAAGGATTAGTAGAAAATATCGAAGGAATTGGAGCCAATACAAAAGCAACCATTAACTTCGAAAACTCGGGTGTAAAACAAGTATTAGTAAAATTTGCTAAACTTAAAATTTTAGAATAATTGAAAATCTGAAAATAACTAAGATGAATAGTACAAAACAAATATTATATACATATCAAACAATTTAGTATATTCGCACATTAAGAATTAAAAGAATGGAATATAATACCCAGAGAAGTAAAATTATCATATCGGAATATGGCAGAAATATTCAGAAAATGATTGATCATGCAATAACTATTACAGACAGAACAGAAAGAAATTTAGTTGCACAAACCATTGTAAAAGTAATGGGGCAAGTAAATTCGCAATACAAAGATTCTGAGGATTTTATCGAAAAACTTTGGGACCATTTATTTATCATGTCGGATTATAAATTGGATGTAGATCCACCTTTCCACATCCCAGAAAAAGAAAAAATTCAAGAGAAACCTAAAAAAGTTGAGTACCCTGATAAAAACATAAAATACCGTCATTACGGTCATGCTATTCAACGATTTATAACCAAAGCTAGTAAAATGGAAGAAGGTGAAGAAAAAGATTCTTTCACCTATTACATCGCCAATATGATGAAAAAAAACTTTTTGTTGTACAATAGAGAAACTGTTGACGACGAATTGATTCATAAACATTTGGAAGAATTATCTAACGGAGAATTAAAAATTAGAGATGAATATCAATTAAAATCATCGGGTTCATTAGTGGGTAAAAAACCAAATCCAATTATCAAGAAAAAGAAAAAGAAAAAAATAAATTTCAGACCTAAACAATAACAAAATTAAAAACATGGCAGCTTTTGAAATTATTGGAGGAACACCTTTAAAAGGAGAAATTACACCTCAAGGAGCAAAAAACGAAGCACTACAAATTTTATGTGCAGTGTTACTTACACCAGAAAAGGTAACCATATCAAATGTTCCCGACATTCGTGATGTAAACAAGCTAATTGATTTATTAGCAAGTATGGGTGTAAAAGTTAAAAAAATAAACACAGATACCTACGAATTTCAGGCTGATGAAGTAAATTTAGAGTACTTAAAAACAGATGAGTTTAAAAAACAAGGTTCTAGCTTAAGAGGATCCATCATGATTGTTGGTCCTTTATTAGCCAGATTTGGCAAAGGATACATTCCTGCACCAGGAGGAGATAAAATTGGCCGAAGAAGAGTGGATACACACTTCATGGGCTTTCAAAAATTAGGTGCAAAATTCGAGTATCAAGCAGCATCAAAATTTTATAAAGTTGAAGCATCAAAGCTTAAAGGAACTTATATGTTATTGGACGAAGCCTCCGTAACAGGAACTGCCAACATCGTTATGGCAGCTGTAATGGCAAAAGGTACTACCCAAATTTATAACGCCGCCTGCGAACCATATTTACAACAATTGTGTAAAATGTTAAACAGAATGGGCGCAAAAATTACAGGAATTGGCTCAAACTTGTTAACTATTGAAGGTGTAGATCATATGATTGGTACAGAACACCGAATTTTACCAGATATGATTGAGATTGGTAGCTTTATTGGTTTAGCTGCAATGACTGGTTCCAATATCCGAATTAAAAATGTATCTTATCCAGATTTAGGAATTATCCCAGAAGTTTTTAAAAAAATGGGCGTTCAAATGGAATTAGATAATGATGATTTGATTATACCATCGCAAGAACATTACGAAATTGAAACATTTATTGATGGTTCCATCATGACCATTGCTGATGCACCTTGGCCAGGTTTTACTCCAGATTTAATTAGTATAATTTTGGTATTGGCAACACAAGCAAAAGGATCAGTTTTAATTCATCAAAAAATGTTCGAAAGCAGATTATTTTTTGTTGATAAATTAATAGAAATGGGCGCACAAATAATATTATGCGACCCACACAGAGCAACGGTTATCGGTTTAGATAAACAAACCAAATTAAGAGGGATTGACATGACCTCCCCTGATATTAGAGCCGGAGTATCTTTATTAATTGCAGCATTATCGGCAAAAGGAAAATCAACGATTCACAATATCGAGCAAATTGATAGAGGTTATCAAAACATTGAGCAAAGATTACAAGCATTAGGAGCTAACATAAAGAGAATCAATGATTAAGAAGATAACATTAATTTTATCCCTTGTAGTAATTTCCATCATAGGATGGGCGGGTAAAAAAGAAACAGCACCAGAACTAGGAACTAATATTGGAAATTTAGCGCCAGAAATCGCGCTGAAAAACCCAAATGATTCCATTATAAAACTAAGTTCACTACGTGGAAAAGTTGTTTTAATTGATTTTTGGGCTTCGTGGTGCGGACCATGCAGATACGAAAACAGAAACTTAATTAAAACGGTTGATGAATTTAAAAGCATTCCTTTTCCAAATGCTAAAGGTAAAATTAAAAAAAACAAAAACTTAGGTTTTGTGGTGTACAATGTATCTTTAGATAGAGATAAAAGTGCATGGACTAATGCAATAAAACAGGATCAATTAAACTGGAAAACGCATGTTTCCGAATTAAAACAATGGAAATGTAGTGCTGCAGCTGCTTATAACGTTAGCAGTATTCCAAGTAATTTTCTAATTGATGCAAACGGTATAATAATAGCCAAAAATTTACGAGGTGAGCAATTGGATAAATTTTTAAAAGAATACACCACAATTCCATCTAAAAAATAAAAAAACTGTCAGTTTGACACTCCAAAAACCCAAAATAGTAAATGGCAAAGAGATTGAAAGACTGGGTTAAAAAAATTAAAAATATGAATACTGTAGAAGAAAATACAAACGAAAAATCTCACATGGAAAATGAAGTAATCGGTAACGATGAAAACGCAACCGAAACTCATGAAAGTATCGAAAATACAGAAGTTGTAGAAGATAAAAAAGAAGAAAGTTTAGAGGAGAAAATAAAAGTACAGGAAGATAAATACTTACGATTATTTTCGGAATTTGACAACTTTAGAAAAAGAACTCAAAAAGAAAAAGCCGAATTAATTTCAGCCACAAAGGCAGATGTTTTTAAGTTGATTTTACCCATATTAGACGATTTTGATAGAGCGTTAAAATCGATTACCAACGCAAGTGATGTGGAAAGTTTAAAAGAAGGCGTTGAGTTAATTC
>JBEEPA010000193.1:0-4427 GCA_041191385.1 Bacteroidota bacterium
ATCATTCAAAAAGTAATTTTAGTAGTTTTTTTAATCGTTTTAACGTCGTGTGTTTCAGATGATCCAAAAAACACAAATCAATCATTTGTAAATACTAGTGGCGAGGGAGTTATTATTACCAACGAAGGAAATTTTATGTTTGGAAATGCTTCGATTACTTACTACAACCCAAAAGATTCAAATGTAACAAAAGATATTTACCAAATTAGTAACCAAAGCCAATTAGGAGATGTTTGTCAATCTCTTAGCTTTTTTAATCATTTATTATATGTTGTAGTAAACAATTCTGGAAAAGTTGAAATATTAAATCCACACAGTTTTAAATCAGAAGGAGAAATCACAGGATTAACTTCTCCTAGATACTTTTTAGGGGTAAACCGATCCAAAGCTTATATATCCGATTTGTATGCAAACAAAATTGCTGTTGTAAATTTAACATCTAAACAAATTATTAATCATATTCCGTGTATTGGATGGACTGAAGAAATGCATTTAGCAAATGGCAAAGCGTATATCACCAATATCGAATCCGAATATTTATATATTGTAAATACTTTAACCGATAAAATAGAAGATAGTTTATTAGTTGGTAAAGGTTGTGCATCTATACAAGAAGATAAAGATGGAAAGTTATGGACTTTATGCTCTGGAAGTTCTACCAATCCTATTACAAAAGCTAAATTGCATAAAATTGATTTAATTGATTTTGGTATTGAAAAAACTTTTGAATTTGCAGAAAACATTCGTCCTAAAAGATTAAAAATCAATGGTAATCATGATGAATTGTATTTTTTAGCAAATGGCGTTTTCAAAATGAACATTAATGCATCAACACTTCCTACAGCTCCAATTATCTCTCAAAATTCTAGTAATTTTTATAGCTTAGGAATTAACCCATTTAACAATGAAATTTATGTTTCGGATGCTTTAGATTATACCCAAAGAGGAAAAATTTTTAGATATAACCGAGAAGGAATTTTAATTCATACTTTTTTAGCAGACATTATCCCTGGAAATATTTATTTTAAATAATTACTATTTTCAGTCATTCTGAGCGCACACAATTTTAATCGAATCTGAGGTTTAAAAGGCTTTTTCTATACCCAATAAAAATCTAAATCCAATATGATTCTCTTGAAATATTGGTACTTTATTCACCCAAATTGGAAAATCGGCACGAATGGTAGTTGGACGAACAGTTTGTAGTGGTCCCCATTTTTTTACGGTACAACTTAAACCCAAACCCGCATCTGCTAACATAGAATTTGGAACATATAAATTATCCTTGTTGTAAAAAGCAAAATCACCAAATGCATAGGTATTCCAATAGATATATTTTTGTGTTACCGTAGGATTAATGCCTAAATACTGCGTAAAATCAGCCTCTATATTAATGGCTGAACCAGAGTGTAATGCATATAAGTTATGGATATTTCCATCAGATTTTTCAACTGGATTTACATAAGCAACAAATGCCCTAGCGTTTAATCCCCCACCTAAATGAATAAAACCTGGATATAAACTAGGATTAATCCACTGCTTTTGCACAGCTCCCTGCGCTCTTGTCCATTTATTATCCAACATTTCCTCCGCATTTGCTCCCCAAGTTAGTAACATACTTTCTGGCGCCCAATTACTACCTTTTCCAATTCTGGAAAAAAACCTTAATTTCCATACAGATTTTTCCCATTTAAAAGAATTTACACTATTTAGTTCTATATAACTAAAATCATAATCGGATAAAATAGATGAACGAAGTGTGTAAGTTAAACCACCCTTAATGCCTGCAAAATTATATGGATAGCTTGCTTGTAACAACAATGTATTGTTCCACTTTTTAGTATTCCAAAAATCAGGTATTAATTGATAGTTTAAATACGATTCCCTAGGTATGTAAATCATTTTTAAACCCAAAGAAAATTCCCATTTGTTAAGCTTTTTATGAATTGCCGAAAAATTATGATACACTCCATTTAAAAAATTTTGATTAGCGGATATTGAGTACCCTTTACCTAACCATGGTGTTTGTGTTGCATATGAAAATTTAAAAGCAAAGGCTTGATAACCATTTAGCCAACTTGAACTATAATTTTTTTGTTGAAACAAACCTGAATTCATCCAAACGTTCCCCTCTATTTTATGCAATAATCTCAAATAATCTGCTTTAAAATTTACACCAAATTGCATTCCATCAAAGGAATTATAAAAAATATCTGGACGCATCCATACAATATATTTATCCCTAACAGGAAAATGATTTAACATTGAATTTAACTTATATTCTACAGGTAATCTCCATGAATTATTTAAATAATTTACATCTGCTAACTGCAACGTTGTATCTATAATCACATTTTTAATTCCTAAAGGAGTTTGATACTCAAAAGTATATTTCGGACTTAACTCTCCTACAGTGTACCATTTTGGTAAAATTTGAGCTTCGGTATTTTTAATGAAATTGGTATTTGGAATATGTAATAAACTTACAGAATCGTTGTTGTGAACAACGTAAACATCTAAAGGCATTTGCATTTTACCTTTTCGAATCAAATTAATCGAATAATGATTTTTTTTGTTTGGGATTGGATTTACAGATTGAACTGCATAATCAATTGTATTTGTTGTTTCTAACCATTGATCAAAAAACCAATTTAAATCCACTTTTGTAAAGGAAATAATAGATTTTCTAAAATCTTCTGGGTAAGGGTGCGCAACACGCCATTGTTGAACATAATTTTGCATTGCAGCTAAAAACAGATCATCTCCTAAAACCAGTTGTAAATTAGTTAACATACAAGCTGCTTTGTAATATACATGACCATAACCTCCTCCATGCCTAATTCCATTACCAAATGCAGATGAGTGTGTATTTAATTGTGCATCGTTGTAATTTAAAACACTAGAGATATATCCATAAAACATGCGCAAATCATTCACCAAAGTAGGTGTTTTATATTTTTCCACATAATTATTAGGTGATGGATTTTCTAGAATATATTTTCCATCAATTTTATTTAATGACCATGCTGTTAAAAATTGAGTAAACCCTTCATCCATAAAAGCTCGATAGGTTTCGTTAGTTCCTAACATTCCTTGAAACCAATTATGCCCGGCTTCATGAGCCAACAAACCTCTATAACCAGGATTTACACCCGAATTTAATGTTAACATTGGATATTCCATTCCATCTTCTGCATCTGCAATAACCAATTTTGGATATATGTACAAGCCAAAATCTTTATTATACACTTGTAAAACTTTACACATAAAATCGTTTGCTGTTAACCAACCTTTAGCATTTTTTTCCTGTACCATCGATTTAATTAAAACTCCATCACAATTTACTTCTGCAAAACGATATGTTGGTCCGCTTATAAAAGCAAAATCATGCACATTTGTAGCCGAAAATTTCCAAATTTTTCGTTCTTTAGGATTATAAACTATCGTTTTTGTTAAAGTATCTGCAACAGTTTTATTTCCCCTATCTTTAAAATTTTCTAAGCTGAGTTTTTCTTTTAAATCCTTTGGTAAAACTTCATCCTCATTAATTAAAACACCTGTAGCTTCTGCAATATGATGATTGGGTAAATTTAATTCTACATCAAAAGTTCCAAAATTACCATAGAACTCTTTATCCAAATGTTGGTTGGTGTTCCACCCAAATTTTTCATCATAAACTGCAATTCTTGGATACCAATGTGCACCATTAAAATGCCATAAACCATTTTCGCCTCTAAAGGCTTTCATTCTTCTTCGGGTGTTACCCAAACCAAAATAGGTTGTAAAATCTGCCCTAACAATAACTTTTTCGTTAGGCACAATAGGTTTATTTAGGTAAACATACAATATGGTGTTATCCAATTTTGTATAACTAATTCCTTTACTGCATGTTACACTATCTACAACAGTTCCTAAACCATCTTTTTCATGATAACCATAAACAGGTTTTATTCCTGCTTGTTTTTGCAATTTATCATAATAACTACCTTGCTGAAAAGCATTTTGATACAAATGAAAAACTAAATAAGTTAAGGTATCTGGAGAATTATTAATGTAAACTAATTCCATTTCTCCCTTAATAATTAATTTTTGATGATCTAGATTTGCTTTTAGAAAGTAATGAATATCTTGTTGCCAATAATCAGATTTTGGCAACTTATTTTTCCAATAATAAGGATTTTCTTCGTATTCAAAAATCCGATTGATTTTAACTTGAGCAAAAAGATGAATCGAAATAAAGAAAAAAACAATATATAAACGGATAGATAACATGATTAAGTTTTCGCTAAAATACTCTAAAAATATGAAATAAAAAAAGGGTGAAAATCACCCTTTACAATAGTTTTAAATTAAATAAATTATACCGTCATGATATCTTTTTCTTTTTCTTCTAAAACTTTATCAACTTTAGCCACATAAGTATTGGT
>JBEEPA010000194.1:0-2583 GCA_041191385.1 Bacteroidota bacterium
ATAACTTGGTATAATATAGCAGGAGATAAGTTAGATCCCGCATTAGATCCTGCCATTCATGGTAATATTTATCTAAGCACCCAAACTATAAAAGGATGTGAAAGCGAGAAAAAAGCGATTAAAATTTTTGCCCCTACAGTTATTCCTCCTGTAGGAGATACTATACAATATTTATGTAATAATAAAGTTGATTTTGCGGGAAATCTTCTGTACCCTCAAGGTCAAACAATCATATGGTATGATGCTGAAGGAAAGAAGATTAAACCAAATGATAAAATTTCATCAGGTTATTATTATGCTGCTCAATATTTAGGCTGTGAAAGTAAATCTAAATTGAAAGTTCAGTTATTAGAAAAAACAACAAAGATACCAGTTGAAGTTCAAGATTCTTTTTATTTCTGTAAAGATCAAGTTCACAGTGTTGATCAAATTGTTTCAAAATATAAAAATGTATTTTTATATGATCTTCCTAATTCTAATGTATATCTTCCTAAATATCAAAACTTGGAGCAAGGTTTATATTACATTATTTACAAAGATTCAATAACCAATTGTTCATCAGAAAGAAAAAAGGTTTGGGTTAATTTACCTGTATTAGATTTTTCAGTTAAGATAAAAGAACCTTATTGTGGTTTTGAGAATGGGGAAATAGAATTTATCAATAATAATCTTTTTGAAAACATTAGTTTTTTTGTTAATTCTATTCCACAAAAAAGCAGTGTGAAAAATTTAAATTCAGGGGAATATAATGTAACATTAGTAGAATCCTCTAAGCTTAAATGTAAAATCGATACAATTATTAAATTGCAGTGCAAAGATTCTAATCTACAAGAAATACTTACTCCAAATATGGATAATCACAATGATTTTCTTGTTTTAGAGTTAAATGATGCATACCCAAATTTAAGATTGTTGATTTATAATAGGTGGGGGAATTCGGTATATGAAAGTACAATCCCTTACAAAGATAATTGGAATGGCGTCGATAGCTCGGGCAACCCTTTACCATCAGGTACGTATTATTATGTTATTGAAAAAGAAATAAATCAAATTTTAAAAAGTGGTTTCATTGAACTTGTAAGGTAAGTTTGATACAATATTGTCTTTATATTTGATGTTTTTATTAGAAATTTATTAGAGCCTTTTAGGTGATTTATATATGAAAAATTTTGTTAGAATTTTAGGGGGATTTGTTGTGTTATTATGTTCTTTGAGTGTAGGGGCGAAGAATTGGTATTTGAATGATGCATCAACAGCGGGAGATGTTTATTGTACGGCAATTGGAACTGTCGGAGGAACAGGATTGACTCCTGGAAGTCCAAAATTGTTTAATTCCTCCAATGCTAATACTTTGAAAAACATAGTTGCTGCAGCATCTGCTGGAGATGTTATTTTTCTGGATGTGATGGATGTTAATATGACTACCGGTGGATCAGATATTCTATTAAATAAAGCAATTACAATTGTTGGAGCTGGCCCAACAAAGACTATTTTGAGAGGACCAGGAGGTACTTCTACAGCAAAGTTTGCGATTATATCAGCTAGTAATGTAGTTTTTAAAAATTTTTATTGCACTGGTTGGCAGTCTACAGGATCCGGAAACGCGAGTTGTTTAGAGGTAGTTGCTGGAGCAAGTAATTTAACGGGAATCGTATTTGATTCTTACTGGATGGATAATAATGTCGGTTCAGGGGGGGATGGTTCATGTAGAATTTCGTCTACTGGTGTTGGAACAGTTACTGCCACAATAAAAAACATGTTAACTACATGTAATAACACTGGTGGTTACGCTGGTGGATTTACTATATATGGTAATGGTCATAATATAACTTTCACTTCCTGTTATTTTAATAATAATCAAAGAATTACAAATGGGGGAGCAATAAATATATATGGAACAAATAGTTCCGATGGTGTGACTTCTCAAGTTTTTATAGATAAATGTTCTTTTATATCAAATGGTAACTCGGGAGGTTCCGCAGTTTATGGAGGTGCAGTTTGTGTTGCAGGGGCAAAATTAATAGTGACAAATAGTTGCTTCTCAAATAATATAGTCGGTAATACCAGCCAGTATGGTACTGCTATATGTGGTTTAAAAAATTCAAGAATTTCAATTTCAAATTCAACTTTCTCTAATAATACTGGTGCTAGAGGGCAAGTTTCTACATATAATAGTTCTGATGCTGCTATTACAGCTGGTTCATATGAATTAATAATTGATAAATGTAGTTTTGATAATTCTGCAACAGCGCATGCACAATGTATTTATTATAGACCAAGTTCAGGAACCTTTAGTGTTAATAATTGTACGTTCACTTCTTCTAGTGGTACTACTCAAATTTATTCTGGAGTTGCATGGACTTTAACAAATTCAGCAATTACATCAGGAACTAATCCTGTTTCTGGTGGAACATCCCCTTCTTCAAATACAATAGTACCTTCATCGACTCCTACTCCAACTTGTAATGGTTCAGTAACAGGATCTTGCCCAACAGTTTCATTGTCTTGTTCTTCGGATAATCTCCCTCCGGTAATTAAAGCTCATGACTCTACATATGTAACTAATTCTACATGTATTTTTAC
>JBEEPA010000195.1:0-2701 GCA_041191385.1 Bacteroidota bacterium
AAATGTTGCGTAGAAATTTTGAATTAATTGAAGTACTAAAAACAGTAGAGTTTTTTTTAGAAGAACATAAAAATGAAAAACTATTGTACTTTAAGGTTGCAGTATTGTTAGAAATGAATAAATTTGCAACTGCTTATCATTTGTTCGAAAGAGCTTTGGCTAACGATTATGATAACCACACTTTGCTTTTTAGTTTTTTTAATGAAGCAAAAAATGATCAAAATATTTTAGAATTAATAGATTTGTACAAAAAAAGTTAATGTTATGAAGGAGTTATCTGTAAAAGAATTAAAAGCAAAATTGGATGGTGGCGAAAATATTCAGCTGATTGATGTTAGAGAACAACATGAAGTGGAAATTTGTAGTTTTGATAATGCTATCCATATTCCAATGGGCGAAATTATCAATAGAAGAAATGAAATCGACCAAAACAAAACTGTTGTTATTCACTGTAGAAGTGGGGCAAGATCTGCAAGTGTAATTAATGCTTTGGAACAAAATTTTGGATTTAAAGAAATGTATAATTTAAAAGGTGGTATCATTGCTTGGGCGAATGAAATCGACTTAAACATGGCAACTTATTAATTTTAATTTTTACTCATTTTAACTAACACATTAGCAAAACTAATGTGTTAGTTTATTTATATACATGTATGAACGAATCTAAAGGTTTAAAATACTATTTATCGGTTTTTGTTAAAGGAATGGGAATGGGCGCAGCGGATGTTGTGCCCGGAGTTTCGGGTGGAACAGTAGCTTTTATTACTGGAATTTATCAGGATTTATTAAATTCTATCAAATCGTTTTCTCCTCAGTTATTTAAAATATTTAAACAAGATGGAATAAAAGGAGTATGGAATGCGGTTAATGCTTCTTTTTTAGTAGCTTTATTGGCTGGAATTGCAACTTCTGTTATTTCTTTAGCTGGATTTATTAGTGGAATTTTAAACGAAAAAGGCGAAACAATGGCAAAAATAAATTTGTGGAGTTTCTTTTTTGGTTTAATTGTAGCTTCGGTAATTTATATTGCAAAACAAGTTAAACAATGGAACTTAAAAAATATTTTAGGTTTAGTTTCAGGAGTTTTAATTGCATATTACATTACTGTAGCTCCGGTTTCTGCTGATAATGAAGGATATGTGTTTTTGTTTTTTGCTGGCGCTCTGGCTATTACAGCAATGATTTTACCAGGAATTTCTGGGAGTTTTATTTTGGTTTTATTAGGAGCTTACCAACCTATTATGAATGCTATTGGCAGTATAAAAGATGGATTAAAGGATAAAGATTTTTCGATAGTTTTGGATGCAGGATCTAAAATTGGTGTTGCAGGATTGGGTTGTATTATTGGTTTACTAAGTTTTTCAAGAGTATTATCTTGGTTATTTAAAAATCATGAAAGAATAACTTTAGCAGTTTTAACTGGATTTATGATAGGTAGTTTAAATAAAATTTGGCCTTGGAAAGAGGTTACTTTATATCAATTATCTTCAAAAGGCGAGGAAAAACCTATTTTAACATCTAATTTATCACCTGTTACTTATTTGGATAAATATCCATATATGGAAGATAGTGGTGTTTTAAATGCTATTGTTTTTGCTATTATTGGTGTTGTTTTGGTTTTTGGATTGGAGTTTTTGGGAAAAAAAATGGGTAAACCTCAAGAAAATTAATTGTATATGAAAGTTATTTGGGTAATTGTAAAAAAGGAGGTAAGTTATTTTTTTAGTTCCTTAATAGGTACTATTGTTTTAACTATTTTTTTAGGTTTAAATGCTTTGTTTTTGTGGTTGATGCCTATAAACGAATTTTTACATATTCCAACAACTCAATACGCATCTTTGGAGCCTTTATTTTCTTTAGCACCTTGGATGTATTTATTTTTAATCCCTGCAATTACTATGCGTACTTTATCCGAAGAAAAATCCTTGGGAACATTGGAGTTGTTGTTAACTAAACCTATACAAATCACGCAGTTAATTATAGCTAAATTTTTAGCTTGTGTAGCAATTTTATTGTTAAGTTTATTACCTACTTTAGTTTATGTTTTTTCGGTTTACAATTTGGGATATCCTGAGGGTAATTTAGATATTGGGGGGACAATAGGTTCGTATATCGGTTTGTTTTTATTAGGTACTGTTTTTATAAGCATAGGTATTTTTGCATCATCGTTAGCTAAAAATCAAATTACTGCATTATTAATAGCTGTATTATTGTGTGTAACTTTTTACTTAGGAATGGATTGGATTGCTTCTTTTGGAAGCAATAATCAAATGGGATACATTATTCAACATATTGGTATTCAAGAACATTATAATTCAATTAGTAAGGGTTTAATTGAACTTAAGGATATTGTATATTTTTTAGGTGCTTCGGCAATTTTTATTACATTAACTAAATTATCGATTTCTTCTTCTAAATGGGACTAAAATTAAATAAAATACAATCTAACAAACAAAGAGATATTTTTCAATTTGCTCTTGTTTTTATTGCTGTAATTTCGGTAGTTGTTTTAAGTTATTTTGTAAACTTAAAAGTGGATGTAACGGAGGATAATAGGTTTACTTTAAAACAAGAAACTAAGGATTTATTATCGGAAATTAATGAAATTATTACTGTAAAAATTTACTTAGAAGGTGAAAATTTACCTGTAGATTTTATTCGTTTAAAAAACAGTGTTAAAGAAATGTTGGATGAATTTGGA
>JBEEPA010000196.1:0-10107 GCA_041191385.1 Bacteroidota bacterium
AAAATACCATTCAATCATCAATTAATTCAGTATTCTGGAGCATTTGTTAAAACTGATGATAATATGTTGTTTGCATATTCTGGATGTAATATCAATTTTAAAACTAATTCTAAAAGTTTGATTTTGATTTTTAATGATTATTCCATTTTGCCTCAAAGTAATTATGTCAGAGTTGAAGTAAATAATAAAGATACTATTTTACAGTTGTTGTCCAATGTAAAAAAATACGATGTAAGTTCGTTAATTTCTCAAAAGGAATCTCTTGTAAGAATTTTTAAACTAACAGAAGCAAGTATTGGTAAAATAGAGTTTGAAGGATTAAAAATTGATGAAGGAGCCGAGTTGTTATCTTGGCAATTACCAAAAAACAAAATTGTTTGGATAGGAAATTCAATAACAACTGGTTATGGTAATGAAGTAAGTGTTATGGCACCACCAAAAGGAAATCCAAACACAGGTTTTAATAGTAAAAATCAAAATAATTATAAGGCTTGGGGGAGTATTGCTTCTAGAATTTGTGATGCTCAAGCCATTCATTTATGTTACTCGGGAAAAGGACTATATCGAAATTTTGATGGTTCAAACAAACTTTTAATTCACCAATTTATGCAAAAAGCTATCCCACAGGAGGATATTGATATTGTTGCTTCCAGTGTTAACGCGCCAATTTATGTTGTTCATGCAGGTACAAATGATTTTGGATACGAAGGAGCAAATCCTCAGTTTAAAGTTGATAGTATTTTGTTTGTAAACGGTATGCATAAAGTTTTTAAAGTTATAGAATCCTGGAATTCTACTGCTGATATAATAGTTGTGAGCAGTAATATGGTTTCGGATTTTTTTCCTAAAAATGGTCAAAAAAGATTCAAAAATTATGTAAATAGTGCAGTACAAAATTTTGATAAAAAATCACTTAAGTTCCATTTTTTAGAGCTTAAAGTTCAAAGCGAACCTTATGGGGAAAATTGGCATCCAAGTGCACATGAGCATGAATTGATGGCTAAACAAATTGTTCCGATGCTAAAAAGCATAATTCAATAGTAGTAACAAAGCGTTAATTTGTAACTCTTTTTCAAAAAAAATCCTTAAACTTGTACAACTTTTAGGATATAATTCTACATGAAAAAATTTGCTAAAGAATCTTTTGCTTTATCTACGCATATTGTTTTACCAAACGACACAAATACTTTAGGTAATTTAATGGGTGGACAATTGTTAAAATGGATGGATATAACTGGCGCAATAAGTGCGCACAGGCATTGTAAAAAAGCTGTTGTAACAGCCTCTGTTGGTAATGTATCTTTTCAAAAACCAATAAAATTAGGTGATGTTGTTACAATTGAAGCTAAAGTTTCACGCTCATTTACTACTTCTATGGAAGTGGTTATAGATGTTTCGGTGGAAGATCATCACACTGGTGAACGTACACAAAGTAATAGTGCTATGTACACTTTTGTTGCATTAGATAATAACGGAAAACCTGTTGCATCTCCGGAGTTGGTTCCTGAAACAGATGAGGAAATTAAAAGATTTCAAGGTGCATTAAGACGCAAACAATTAAATTTAATTTTGGCAGGAAAATTAAAACCTGATGAAGCGTTTGAATTAAAAGCTTTGTTTACTCAATCCTAGTAATATGTCGTTTAAAGAAAGGTTTGCCGTTTGGTGGAAAAAATTAAAGGAAAAGTATCATTTATCTGTTGTAAATAAGGATTCATTTGTTGAAGTTTATAGTTTTCAATTTTCAAAAGCAGGATTTTATGGAGTAATTTTGGGCTTTGTTTTTTTAATTTCCTTTATAACTTTTACTATTATTGCAACCACTCCTTTAAAAAGATTTGTTCCTGGTTATGAAAGTGATGATGTGCACCGAAAATTAATTCATTTATATAATAAAGTAATTTTATTGGAGGATGAGGTAGATGGTAAAACCGAGTACGCAATGATAACAGATAGTATTTTAAGAAATGTAGGAATTAATCCTGATAGCATAAATTGGGATGAATTTGAAGTAGTGGAAAAAAATTCTCCTGAAAAAAAAGTTTTGCCTGAATTTTATCTAGATAAAGTCAAAAAATCTAATAAATCTATTACGCACTTTTTTTACAAACCAGTAAACGGTAAAGTTGTTAAAAATTTTGAACCAGAGAATGATTTTTTTGGTGTTGATATTGTTTGTCAAACAAGTGAATCAGTAAAATCAATTTTGCCTGGTAGGGTTATTTTGACTTCTGGAAATAATGAATCTGGTTTTTTAGTTATTATAAAACATAGTAACGATTTATTAAGTGTTTATAAATACAATAGTTTATTGTTAAAAAAGGAGGGTGAAGCAGTTAATGCTGGTGAAGCTATTGCTGTTGTAGGTAATAAAAAAGATAATTGTAATTTGCATTTTCAAATTTGGTTTAAACAAAACTGTTTAAATCCCGAAGATTTAATTCATTTTAATAGATTTTAATTTGCAACAAAGTTGCGTTTTAAAACTTTACTATTTACTTTTGTCTCCAAATTTTACTAACAGTGAAATTTTGTTTAAAAATTAACTAATCATAATATAAAATGAAAAATAAATTACCTGTTACTGTGCTAAGTGGATTTTTAGGTGCAGGAAAAACTACATTATTAAATCATGTTTTAAACAACAAAGAAGGTTTAAAGGTAGCTGTGATTGTAAATGATATGAGTGAAGTTAATGTAGATGCTCGTTTAGTGGAGGAAGGTAATACTTTATCCAGAACCGAAGAAAAATTAGTTGAAATGTCTAACGGCTGTATTTGTTGCACCTTACGAGAAGATTTGATAGAAGAGGTAGCAAAATTAGCTAAAGAAAATAAATTTGATTATTTATTGATTGAAAGTACAGGAATTTCTGAGCCATTACCTGTTGCTCAAACTTTTTGGTTTGATAGTGAGGAGTTAAGTGTAAATTTATCTGAGGTAAGTAAATTAGATACTTTAGTAACAGTTGTAGATGCTTATAATTTTGCTTCTGATTTTGATTCTTTAGATACTATTTTGGATAGAAAATTAAATGATGACGAATCTGATACACGAACAATTGTTAATTTACTCATTGATCAGGTAGAGTTTGCAAATGTTATTATTTTAAATAAAGCTGATTTGGTTTCTAAGTTCAGAATGGAAGAATTGGAAGCTGTAATTAAAAAGTTAAATCCAGTTGCTAAAATTATTAAAACTTCTCACTCAAAAGTAGATTTAAAGGATATTTTAAATACTGGTTTATTTGATTATGATACTACCTCTCAATCTGCTGGATGGATTCAGGAATTGGAAAACGAACATAAACCAGAAACGGAAGAATATGGGGTTAGTTCTTTTGTTTTTAAAGAAAGAAAACCTTTTCACCCCGAACGTTTTTGGAAATATGTAAACGAGGACTGGGATGCTTCTGTAATTAGAAGTAAAGGTTTGTTTTGGATTGCTAGTAGGCCAAATGATGCGTTAAATTGGAGTCAGGCGGGAGGATCACTAAAGGCAGAATCTGCTGGAGTTTGGTGGGCAAGTTTATCAAAATTAGAGCGTAATCAACATCCTTCTTTTCAGGCTAATGAAGAAATGATTATGTCCAGATGGGATAAAGAATTTGGGGATAGATTAAATGAGTTGGTAATTATTGGGCAGGATATGGAAAAAGATGAAATTTACAGCGAACTAATTGAGTGTTTGTGTACCGATGAGGAATATGAGTGGTTTAAACAAAATCCAGAATACAAAGATGCATGGCCAGTTTAAGCTAGTTATACCAATTAAAAATTAAAATAAGCCTTATACATTATATTAGTTTGTCCACCTTTGAATCTTTAGATTCCCATCTGAGAGAAAGTCTACTGTGTTAAAACAGTTTCGAGTTCAATTAATCAGGGTTGAGAAAGAAAATGGAAGAATAATGAAGGTAAACCACAAGCACTAACTTACGCACATGAAGCAAAAGCTTCACACAGTTTACCTACTAGGTGTAAAAATTTGCAGGTAGTATGTAACTGTGAGCGTTGAAAACTCCTGTTTGAATCCTTTAGGATTAATATGTTTAAAACAGTTTAGAGAATGAGAGCGGAGAATGATGAGAGCTAACCACAGGAAGTAGCGTTCAAAGAGGAGCCTATCGGTACAAAGGTGAACGAATTTGATACAATAATGAATATAATTAAGACTTGTTTCCAAATTTAATTGGTATTAAACAAAATAAAAAAAGCTGTTGGGTTTCCAACAGCTTTTTTTTGAGTAATATTAACGATTAAAATAAATCGTTTTTAGCTAAATATTCTGCAATCTGAACAGCGTTTGTAGCAGCACCTTTACGTAAATTATCCGCTACAATCCACATGTTTAGTGTGTATGGTTGCGATTCATCTCTTCTTAATCTACCTACAAAAACCTCATCTCTATTATGCGCATTCATTGGCATAGGATAAATTTGGTTAGCGTTATCATCTTCAACTATTACACCTTCTTGAGCTGCTAATAATTTTTTTACCTCAGCTAAATCAAAATCTTTTGCAAACTCTACATTTACAGATTCTGAGTGTCCGCCCATTACTGGAATACGAACAGTTGTAGCAGTAACTCTAATGCTATCATCACCCATAATTTTATTGGTTTCTTTTACCATTTTCATTTCCTCTTTTGTATAACCATTATCTAAAAACACATCAATTTGAGGAATAACATTTAAATCAATTTTGTATTTGTAAGCCATTGGACCTTCGATACCAGCTCTTTCATTCATTAACTGATCTACAGCAGCTTTACCAGTTCCTGTTACCGATTGGTATGTAGAAACAACAATACGTTTGATTCCATAAGCTTTATGTAATGGATTTAAAGCTAAAACCATTTGAATAGTAGAGCAGTTTGGATTAGCAATAATTTTATCCGCTTTAGTTAATTCTTTTGCATTAATTTCTGGAACAACTAATTTTTTTGTTGGATCCATTCTCCAAGCAGATGAATTATCAACAACAGTAATACCTGCAGTTGCAAATTTAGGAGCCCACTCTAATGAAGTACTACCTCCAGCCGAGAATATAGCCACAGCAGGTTTCATATCAATGGCAGTTTGCATACTAACTATTTTGTAGTTTTTACCCTTATAAGCCAATTCTTTACCTACGCTTCTTTCGCTAGCTACAGGTATAAATTCTGTTACAGGGAAATTTCTTTCCTCCAAAACTTTAATCATTTGTGTGCCAACTAAACCAGTAGCACCTACTACAGCAACTTTCATATACTTAAATTTTAATTTTTAACTTAAACCAAAATAATTTTAAAAAATTTGCGCAAATATACTAAATAAATTAATAATTAAATGCTTTTAAATTAATTTGTTAGGTACAAAAAAAGGCCGATTAATCGGCCTTTTTAGTTTCTTTTAGTTTAATTAACGAATAACTCCTCGGTTATCTTTGATATTGTATTTTTGTTCTAACAATTCTCTAATATAACTATCTATATTAAATGCTACTGATTTTAATTGTTGTTTTTCAACCATTAAGTTAGTATTGTCATCAGCAGGTGTTATTTTTTTGTTGTTAACTTTAACAATATAAGCTGCAGTTTTACCTTTAATCCACTCAGAGTTTTTTCCATTTTTTAATCCTAAAATTGCTCCAGTTAAAGCTGTTTCGTTGTAATAATTTGGAATACCTTGTCCGTTAATTTCGTTATATTCTTCAACGGACGCCCCATTAAATTTAGAAGCAGCATTTTTAAATAAACTATTGTAGTCTTTACCTAATTTATTTACAATATAATCATATTTTTTTTGGTCTGACAATACTCTTTTTATACTAATTTGTACATTTTGATCTTTTAAAGGCATGTATTCATCAATACTTTCTGTGATGTAACCTACCACATACATATCTTTAACATCAAATATTTTAGCTTTTTGTTCTTTAGTTTCACTATCAAAAGCCCAATTTACAATTTTACGAGCATCCATTATTGAGTTGATAGAGTAGTAGTTACCTTCTACAAAAGCAGAATCCACATAATAGTTTAAACTGTCTCTGTAAACTTCAATAGGCTTGCCATTAGATAAAGCGATTGAAACTGTGTTTGCTTTGGCAAAATAATTGTCTAAGGTTTCTGTGCCAGGAACAACAGTTCTTGAAACTATGCCAACTTGTATTTTAGAAGATTTTGTACCTTCTTGATTAACTTTTACAATGTGATAATAATAATATCCGTTACCTAAATCAACTTTTACTTTTTTAAGTTGCATTACAGGAGTTTTTGGAATAAAAATAGAATCTATAAATTGTTTTGCATATTGGTTGCTAGAATTTTTAACCCACCCAATTTTACCGTTATCTTTTCCAGAAGTTGTATCTGATGAAAATTTAGCAGCTAATTCACCCAGTAACGACTCATTTTTTGAAACCACATTATAAATACTGTCTACAAACGCGTCATATGATTTCCACATTGCTAAAACTTCCTCTCTAGCAGGATTTTGGTTAACAGCTGTTAATTTTTCAATAAATTTATCTGGTGTAAGTTGAATATGGCTAACAGATAATGAATCTGCCATTGTTCTTTTATCTGTAATTTTTGCAATATTATATGTTTTTTTACCACCTACAAATTTTAAATAAGGACCATAAACAAAGCCTTTTTCTTTTCCAAATAAAATAGAATCTAATCTAAGATCTAAACCTTCGCCTTTTTTATAGTATTTTTCATCAAATGGAGTTTCGCTTTCTTGTTTAACAAACATTTTATCCTTGGTTTCTTTTTCAAATAATTCAACAGTTTGTGCTGCCCAATTTAAAACTTCAGCCTCGTCGTATTGTGAAGGTTGAATATTAAATACTGCAAATTGCATCTTTTTACCTTCACGAACTAATTTAAATCTTTCTTTGTGTTTTTTGTAATAGCTTGCAACTTCATCATCACTTACTTTGATTGCAGAATCTGACACTAAATAAAAAGGGACTTTAACCAACTGCACACTAGTGTTTAAAGTATTATTGTTGTATAAGTTTTTAGCTTCACTTTTAGTTGGGTAGTACATTTTTTGAAGTAAGGTAACTAACTTGTCTTGTTTTCTTAATTCTACACCAAAGTTTTTCAAAACCTCAGGTTCTTGGTAATTGTTAAAAACTCTGTTTTCAACTAAAATTTTGGCAAATTCAGTTTCGTTACCAGTAAGTTTTTCCCTAAGTTGTTGGTAAAATTGTGGTCCACCAAATAATCTGTATATAAAAAATGGATAAGGATTATCACCTGTAAACATATCAGCTAACTCATCTTCAGTTACGTCAATACCTACTTTAGAGCCTTCTTTTTTAATGATATTAATCATTAACAATTGATTCCAAGCTTGTTGAGCATAATTTTGCTTTTCTCTATCGCTTATTTCACCACGGTTTTGCTGAGCAGATCTATTAATGTAAGTAATTTCAGAATTCATTTTTTCAAATTCTTCAATGGTAATATCCTCACCATCAAAAGACCCAATTACATCATTGGATGAATTAGTTGTAAATGTTCCTGAGTTTAGCGCGTCTCCAATTACAAATAAAAATAAGCTACCTCCTACTAAAATTAAGGTTAACAATGAATTGTTACGAATTTTTTGAAATACTCCCATGGGTTATTTTTTTTAAGACCACGAATATAGTTAAGTTAGTTCACATACAAAAAAAAATACCTATGATTTTTAAAGTATGTTTACAATTTGTTAGTAAAGAATCTAATTGAATGTATTAAAAATAAAAAATCCCACGTAAGGTGGGATTTTTATTGTAGCGAGAGAGAGACTTGAACTCTCGACCTCATGATTATGAATCATGCGCTCTAACCAGCTGAGCTACCTCGCCAAAACAATTTTGGGGTGCAAATATACTTAAATTTTTAATATTCCTAAACTTATCGTTAAAAGTAATTGATGGAATTTTGTAAGTTATTAAAAAACAATGTTATAATTTTATAAACAATTTAATAATTGCTCTTTTACTTTTTCTAATTCGTCTTTCATTTCAACAACTAACTTTTGAATATCCGAATCGTTAGCTTTTGATCCAATTGTATTAATTTCTCTGCCTATTTCTTGGCATATAAATCCAAGTTTTTTTCCTTTAGAAGCTTCTGATGAATTTAAAATCTCTAAAAAATAGTTACAATGCGTAGATAATCTAACTTTTTCTTCGTTAATATCTAATTTTTCCAAATAATAGATTAATTCTTGTTCAAATCTATTTTTGTCTAATAATTCATCTTTAATTTCTTGAACAGACTGTTGTAAACGATTTTTTACCTTTTGAATACGAATCTCGTCCAATTTTATAACTCTATCCAAATTGAATTTAATTTTTTTAATGTGTATTTCTAGGTCATCTTGTAATTTTTTACCTTCATCAGCTCTAAATTTATTTACATCATTTAAGGCAATAATAAAAGCTTCAGTAATTTGTTTCCATTCATTTTCGTCCAATTCCGCTTTGTTGTATACTGCAACATCTGGTAGGCGTAAAATAGCATTTAAAATATCCGAGTTTAATTCGGTTGTTTTGTATAAGGGTTTAAGTTGTTCAAAATATGTATTTACAACATCAACATTTATAGAGTGTGATGTAATACCTGGTGTACTTTCTTCAAAAATACTTACATCAATTTTACCTCTATCTAAATGATTTAAAACTAAATTTCTTAATTCAATTTCTTTAGCTTTATAAACATTAGGTAATCTTAAATAGATATCAGATTGTTTAGAATTTAAAGATTTTATTTCGATAGAAATAGATTTATTAGGAAAACGTACTTCGGCTTTCCCAAAACCAGTCATAGATAACAACATATTACGAATTAAATTTTGTGATAGGTGTAATTCCACCTTTAACTACATCCCCAATTTTAACGTCTATTTTTGTACCTAAAGGGAAAAATAAATCTACACGTGAGCCAAATTTTATAAATCCAAATTCTTTACCTTTTTCTGCTTTTTCGCCTTCTTTAGCATAATAAACAATTCTGCGAGCTAAAAATCCAGCAATTTGGCGGAATAAAACTGCGTTACCTTTTGAATCTTCAATAACAATACTGGAACGTTCGTTTTCGGTTGAAGATTTAGGATTAAAAGCCATTAAAAATTTACCTGGGTGGTATTTTGTGTATTTGTAAACCCCATTAAAAGGATTCCAATTAATATGAACGTTAATAGGCGACATAAAAACGGATACTTGAATACGTTTATCTTTAAAGTATTCTGTTTCTTCAACTTCCTCAATAACTACAACTTTTCCATCACAAGGAGAAACCAAAACATCTTCATCTAAATTAAATTTGCGAGAAGGTTTTCGGAAAAATTGCAACATTAATACAATTAAAAAAACACCAATTGCCCAAGCAAAAAAGTTAGCAATAGGGTGGTTATTAAAAACCAAAGCCGAAATAAATTGCAAAACAATAGCAATAGAAAAAACTAAGATAATGGATGGAATACCTTCTTTGTGAATAGTCATTTTGTATAAATTTAAAAATGTAAAATTAGGATATTAAATGTGAATAGAAAAGAATAGCTATTTATTTTTTAACGTTCCATCGCGCCAAGCGTTAATAAATTTAGCCCAAATTATAGGATTAAGTAAATTATTTGGAGGTAATTGTCCGTTGTAATACAATTTAGCCGTTTGTTGTTGTAGCATGTATTTTTGGTTTCCACCATCGCTTAAACCTAAATTAACCAATTGTTCCTCAATGATTTCAGGGTTTAAATTTTTGTATGCTTTGTCTAAATCGTTATCGATAATTTCTACATTTAAAAATGCAAATTTAAATTGTTCGTAACTTGGCCAGTTTTTAATGACAATTTCATCTAAAAGAATTGCCTCTTTCTCCATAATTTGTATCAAGCTATAGTTTAGTAAGCTTAAAGTGTCTGCAATAATAAAATAAGATTTTTTATAACCAAAATTGCTAAAAACTAAAGTGTCACCCGTAAAAGCTTTGATGGAAAATAAACCCGAAAAATCACTTAAAACACCTTTGTTTTTTCCTTTAATCAATACATATGTAAAAGGAACGTTTTGTAAACTATCTGATGAAACAGTAATTCCAGAGATATTAATTGACTTTGATTTT
>JBEEPA010000197.1:0-4725 GCA_041191385.1 Bacteroidota bacterium
ATGCAGCGTATTTAATTATTAAATTTGCTATGCAACGCAAAGAAAGTATTGGTTTACATTATTCTTTAGATTATCCGGTTACAGAAAATAAGTAATTGATACAAAATTGTTGGTAATTTTATACTAAAATGGCAAAATTTATGCTATAAATAGTATTATTTTGCACTTCTTTTCGCTAATATTAATATGATAATCAAAAAATACCTTTTACTTCTAACACTTCCTTTACTTCTTGTAATTTTTGCAGGTAATCAATCGCATAAAAAAAACGAAAAAAATTCATCAATTTTTTCTACGGATAAAGCTGAGCAAAATATAAGCTCACTAAATTACTATCCAAAAAGAGAATTTAGAGCTGCTTGGGTAACTACTTTTACCAATTTAGATTGGCCTTCTGTTCAATCTCGTACTCAATCCTCCGAAGTTCAAAAAAAAGAATTTATTACCCTTTTAAATCAGTTCGAAAAAGCTAAAATTAATGCCGTAATTGTGCAAGTAAGAGCTGCTGCAGACGCCTTTTACCCTAGTAAAATTGTACCTTGGAGCGCTTGGTTAACCGGCGAACAAGGCAAAGCTCCTCAACCTTATTATGATCCTTTAAAATTTATGATTGAGGAATGCCATAAACGTAACATGGAATTCCATGCTTGGTTTAATCCTTTACGTGCTGTTTCGCACAAAAAATTTAGCAGCGTAACACCTAATCATATCAGCAAAACTAAACCAGATTGGTGCTTTTTATACGATGAAACTATTTATTTTAACCCAGGAATTCCAGAAGTGCAACAGCATATTGTTGAAGTAATCAAAGAAGTGGTGAAAAATTACGATGTTGATGGAATTCATTTGGATGATTATTTTTATCCATATACCGTTCGTAATATGGGTATTCCAGATACGGCAACTTATAAAAAGCATGCCGATAATATGTCGATTGGCAATTGGCGCAGAAATAATATTAACACTTTAGTAAAAAGCATTGCCGATAGTATTAAAACTATTAAACCTTATGTTAAATTTGGCGTGAGTCCTTATGCTGTATGGCGAAATAAAAAACAAGATCCTAAAGGCAGTGAGTCCAATTCTGGACAAACCAGTTACGATAATTTATATTGTGATACAAAATTATGGATGGATAAGGGTTGGTTGGATTATATAGCGCCACAATTGTATTGGAACAACGATAACATTTATGCTGGATTTAAAAACTTAATGGATTGGTGGGTAAGCAAAAGTAAAAATCGACATTTGTATATTGGACACGCAGCTTACAAGTTAAATTTAAAAGATAAACAAGGTTATCCTACCTCAGAATTAATTAGTCAGATTAATCAAACCCGCGACAAACAAGAAATACAAGGAAACATTTATTTTAGAGCCGAAGCATTTAGAGATAATTATCAAAATTTTATTGAGAAATTTGAAGAAACAATTTATAAATACCAATCCATCATCCCAACAATGCCTTGGTTAGATAGCGTCCCTCCTTTAGAACCTCAAAATTTTAAAAAGAAAATAATATTAGGAGATTTTATAGAAATGCAATGGCAAAAAACCAAAAGTAAAAATCCTCAAGACACTGCACACTATTACATTATTTACCAAACCACATTTAAACCTAATTCGTTAGAGGATTTGGGTGCTGAACACATTTTATCTATTCAAAAATCTACCAAATACACAGCCATTGTTCCTAAAGAAAAAACATATTTTTCCATTACTGCAGTGGATAGATTACACAACGAAAGTGAAAAATTTGTAGGTTTTTATGTGGAGGGTTTAAAATAAAAAACTCAAGAAAATTTCTTGAGTTTTTTATTTATCCTAAGTATTTTGATAAAGCTCTTCGCCTAGCTTCAACCTTTAATTTTTTAATACCTTTTTCCTTAATTTGTCTAACCCTTTCCCTTGTTAAACCAACTTTTTCGCCAACTTCCTCTAAAGTAAAAGTATCTTTTCCGTTCCCTCCAATTCCGTAATATAATTTAATTACTTCAGCTTCTTTTTTACTTAAACTAGATAAAGCAATTTTGATATCATCTTTTAAGGATTCTTGCATAATTTCAAAATCAGGCCGCATAGTATTGTCGTCATCACTCATCAATTCATACATATTCCCCGAGTCCTCATCTGCCATTAAAGGCGCATCCATTGAAACGGAACGGATATTTTGTACTAATGAAGCATCTACCTCATCCGGATGAATATCTAAACTTTCGGCAATTTCCTCAACAGAGGGTTCTCTTTCGTGTAATTGTTCCAAATTACTATAGGCTTTAACTACTTTATTAATTACACCAATTTTGTTTAAAGGTAAGCGAACAATTCTTGCCTGATCGGCTAATGCTTGTAAAATACTTTGTCTAATCCACCAAACAGCATACGAAATAAATTTAAAACCTTTGGTTTCATCAAAACGTTCAGCAGCTTTAATTAAACCTAAATTTCCTTCATTAATTAAATCGGGCAATGTTAAACCTTGATTTTGATATTGTTTAGCAACCGAAACCACAAAACGCAAATTGGCTTTTGTTAGTTTATCCAAGGCTTTTTTATCGCCAGCACGAATTAATCTTGCCAATTCCACCTCCTCCTCGGCTGTAATCATTTCTACCCTGCTAATCTCTAAAAGATATTTATCCAATGAAACACTTTCTCTATTGGTAACTTGTTTCGTTATTTTTAACTGTCTCATAGCCTAAATTTTAGTGGAAATATTATAGATTATAGTGTGTATAACGTACTAAAACACGTTTAGTTTCATAAAACATTTGTTTTATAATTTAAATTTTATTAAAAGAACCTTGTTAGTTTATAAAAAAACTAATCGATTTTAGCATTTCTTGCAAATCCACCTTATGTATTATGTTACAAATTCGATAGATTTCTTAGCGTTTTGTGAGTACGATTACATGATATATTTAAAAACGAGCTATACATACCATGAAATGCCTATGCATTGCTTCGATTGGATTCCCCATCGGGAGTAGGATAAAACATTACCTCTTCGCAACCTTCGATACATAGCAATTCAATTTTTATTATCTTTGTGAAGATAAATCATGTGAAAAACATAATTATTAAGGTAATTCAATCGTATATTAGATATTTACACACAAAAAGCTTACTCTTTAAATATTTTTATCATGAATACAGCTGAACTTAAGAATCATTTACACAAACTCATCGTGGAAACGGATGATTTAGAAGTTTTAAACAAAATTCAATCTTATTTTAAACGTTTAAAATCTAAAAATACCGATTGGTGGGATGAATTAAGTGATACTACTAAAAAAGAAATTGAAGAAGGAATACAACAGGCTGATAAAGGTGATTTAATTGAACATAAAGAAGCTCGTAAAAGAATTGATGATTTTTTTACAAAACATGGCTAAAAAAATTCAAGAATATACCATAAAATGGACTCCCAAAGCTTTAGATACTTTTGAAGCTATTGCCTTACAACTTATTGAACGTTGGAATATTGAAACGGCAATATCTTTTGATGAAAAAACTCAAGTAGTGATAACCCAACTTAAAAACAATCCTAAAATTTATCAAACTTCTAAAAAACACAAACTCCATAGATGTGTTATTCATAAAAACGTTTCGCTCATTTATAGGATCAACAAAAATTGTGTAGAACTTATAGTTTTTGTTGATAATAGAGACGACCATGGGTTTTAAATAATTTTAATTACACTAATTAAAACCAATAAACTAAAAACCAACAAAAACAACTGATGTTCTAGCTGTAAATAAGCATGTACTGTGTCTTCAAAATTTAGTAGTTTTACCTTCTAAATAACTTCTTTAGTATATATTCCATATATCACTCACTAGTTTCTATTTCTTATGAAGTTCATAATTTGCCATTTACCATTAATAATACTTTTGGGAAGCGTTCAAGAAATTTTATTCATAACTCGACTCAATAATTTCCATCTCTCCATCAATTGTATAGCACTTATTTTGCTTTGGAAATATAATTGACCAATTTTCAGCTATATAATCATAAACAGAAACAATTGCAGCATCATTTGTTTGATCACAAAAAACATCAATTGATATATCATTTTCAAAATGAATTACTAAATCATTACATGCTCTTAAAATTATATTTGAAATTTTTAAATTATAGACTATATTAATCTGTTGTTTTATTTTTGATGGTGTGTCAATTGATGTACATAAACATAAATTATTTTTTCTTAATCTCCATGAACAACCTATTTCAAAATAAGCTTCATCACTATGATTTGTTTCAATAATTATTATTGAACCGTTTTCACCACCAGCTATAAGTTTATTTATTTTACATCCTATAAATGAGCTTATAATGTTTCTTAGTTTCATTTTACAATTTATGTTATAATTATTTAGTTTTTATATCAGGAATATCAAACGGACTACTTTTTCGAATTCTTTTGGAAAGCATGTATTTTAAATTCCTTTTTTCTTTTTTTACATTCCCGTTTCTATTATATTGAATTAAACTTATCATTTTTCCATTAATTTGAACCAAATGAAATCTTCTTTTACCGTTTGACCTAAATGAAATATAATCACCATGTATTTCACCCTGTTTATATTGAGCATAAACTAAAGTATCGCTATTTTCTCTTAAATATATATATTCTCCTTCATAATTATTTTTATACCAATTGTACTTTTTACGAAGCAAACCACTTATGTAAAATTCTTCATACAAACCTTCTAAATCAT
>JBEEPA010000198.1:0-2815 GCA_041191385.1 Bacteroidota bacterium
TTCTCCTTTTTTTTAGCCTATTTTTCGTCTTTAATTTAAAGGCTCAAAAGGAGTTTAATGTTTGGCATTTCGGTCAAGGAGCATCAGTAAATTTTAATACTACACCACCTACTTCCGGAAGTAGCAATGTATTAACAGTTGAGGGTACTGCTGCTGTTGCTGATTGTAAAGGAAAATTATTGTTTTATACGGATGGTTTAACTATCTGGAATAGAACTGGTGCTGAAATGAATAATGGTACTGGACTTTTAGGTTATCAAAATAATACTACTACCTCTTTAATTGTAAAAGTACCAAAAAGTAAATCTACCTATTATGTTTTTACAACAAGTTTAAGAAATGGTTTACGCTATTCCATAGTAAATATGAATGGTGATAATGGTTTGGGAAGCGTTACACAAAAAAATTTACTACTTAATAGCACTTCCGTAGGTAGAATATCGGTTGCATACCATGCTAATGAAGTTGATATTTGGGTTTTGGTTCATTATAACGATTCTAGGAATTATGAATCTTTTTTAATTACTGACCTAGGTATTCAATTACCAGGAATTGTTAGTCAGGGAATTCTAACACACACAAGTGATCATGGAGATATGATTATTTCTCCAGATGGAAAAAAAGTGGCTTGTACTTTAGACAATATTAAACTTTCATTAAATGGAAATATAGATTCTAGAGTTAGCTTAGCGGATTTTGATAATTTAACTGGAAGGGTAAGTAATGAAGCTTTTATTGTTAAAGGCGATAATCCTCATGGATGTGCTTTTTCGCCAAATTCAAACTTTTTATACATTAACTCTACAGATAATGGTGTAATACAATATAATTTAAGTAACGGAAATTATACTCAAGTTTTATTTACATCTTCTAGTTTAGGGGGTGGTTATATTTACGGATCACTTCGTTTAGCCAGTGATGGTAATATTTATGTTGCAAATTACGATGAAAATTATCTAGGACGAATTTCTAACCCAGATTCCCCATCAGCTTCATATAATTCCAGAGCTATTAATTTAGGTTCTAAAAAATCTGGTTATGGAATAATCAACACCACTCTTACATCTCCACCTACTTTTAGTGGTCCTAATAATATCATTTTACAAAATAATTGTTTTGGAGAGCCTGTTAATTTCCGACTTCAAAATACAACCAATGTTTTAGAAGTAAATTGGAATTTTGGCGACCCAGCTTCTGGTGTAAACAATTCCAGTTCTATTTTTAATCCAACGCATAAATTTAGCGGTCCTGGTACATATAACATTTCCTTACAAATTTTTTACGAATGTGGGAGCGAAACAATTAATCAAACCATAACTATAGATGAAAGTCCGCATTTAGATTTTACTGACACCTTAAAAATTTGTGCAAACACTCCAGTTAATATTGGCGAAAATCCCGTAAATAATTACATTTACAATTGGGTACCTGCTAATTATTTAAATCAAACTAATATTTCAAATCCCACTTTTATTGGTAGAAATTTTCAAGAAGAAAGTATTTTAAATTATCAAGTTACTGTTACCACCCCAAATGCTACTTGTACTAAAACTTATGATAGAATTATACGATTAGTAGAACCAATTTTAAATCCGGGACCTAGCAGAGAAATTTGCTCTGAAGATACTATTACTGTTGGTTTTGACAAACGTGCTACTTATGTTTACAGTTGGACTCCTCGTAATTTATTCACATTACCCGATAGTGCCATAACTCAAACTTTTAATACAAATCCTACAATCACCGATCAAATGAATGTGCTAACTTTGGAAGCAACTTTTGATGGTTGTTCATTAGATAGCTCGATTTTTATTTTATACAAAGCAAAACCACAATTATCAAATCCTAAGGAACAATTTATATGCTCAAACGCACCAACTAATTTAAATACTATATTTAATGTTACACCTGATGGTGTCCAATGGTTGGTAGATGATTATTTAAATGATTTTACAGCTTTACAACCTGTTTTCACGCATCAAAATTTAACAGATACTATTCAAAAAATAGTTTTGCCAATTTTTATTCGAAACAGATCTTGTACTAATGTTGATACTTTTACTGTTTATGTTTATCCACAATCTGGAATAGATAATTATCAATTTTTATGTCCAGGATTTGGTGCAAAATTAAATCCATTTGGGTGGGGAACTCAATTTACATGGTCGCCTAATCAGTTTATTGATGATATTAATAGTAAAAACCCAATAGTAAATCCCGATGTAAGTAGATGGTATTTTGTAACTATTACCGATAGTGTAAATTGTATCTATAATGATTCTGTATTTGTAGATGTAAATCCCAAAATACCAATTGATTTGCCCAATGATACCACAATTTGTTGGGGTGATAGCATAGGTGTTGGTTTAAAACATACAATACAAAATGCTAGCTTTAGCTGGTCGCCGGATTTATTTGCTTCTCATCCAGATAGTTCTTTTGCTTATTTATTTCCAAATGATACAATGTTGTTTTATTTAACTGTAACTAAGGATACTTGTAGTAATAGCGATAGTATTTTAATTAAAGTTGCTCCGCTACCTATGGTGGAAATCTTAAATGACACAACAATTTGTTTTGGAGATACAATTACTTTGTATGCTAAAGGCGCCTTAAGTTATCAATGGATAAATACTGTTAATACTGTTATAAATCAATCAACTGTAAAAGTTTATCCAGCACAAACACAACAATATTGGGTTTTAGGTACAGATGTAAATAATTGTAAAAATATAGACACAGTGGAAGTTGAGGTTTTGAAGTTACCTATTATAAATATGCCTAAGGATACCAATATTTGTTTTGGGCAAAGTGT
>JBEEPA010000199.1:0-2562 GCA_041191385.1 Bacteroidota bacterium
AAACTTTTATCGATTGCAGAACTTAAAAAGTTAGAAGAAACAGAACAAAAAAAAATTACATACCCTAATTATTTAACTTTAATTCAAAAAGGCAGTTTATCTCAAATTTTATCACATACACAAATAATAATTAGCGTTTTAGCTTTATCCGTATTATTTTGTTTATTTACGTGTAGTTATATACTTATAAAAAATTCGAAACCTAGTAATATCTATATTTTCACTAATCAAAGAATTATAGAAATAAATAAACAAACCCAAACAAGTTACTACTGGAATATTTTTATTCCTGAAATAAAAACATATAAAAGAACCATTTCCTTACGCTTAAAAATGTTTGTAAAAACAAGGAGTGAAACACATATATCTAGATATTTCCCTATGCCTTTTCATTTATTTTTTAATGAGCAGGACAATATAGAAGTTTTAAAAATTCTTGAAAATCATATTATCCAAGATAAAAAGATTTAGATATGGAAATTCCTAGTATTTTACAAAGCGAATTAAATAATTCCTCTCCAAAATTTGTTTTATTCTCTCCAAAAAAAAGATTTAAAATCTTTAATTGGGCAATAGGATTAGTTGTTAGTTTTCTGCTTTTAATGGTAAGCACTCATCTTATTTTGGTAATTCTTTTTGAAGATCACTTATTAAAAATTTTCTCCATTAATGAATTTTTCAAATTTGGAAAATTGATACCTTTTGAAGCCGAAAAACATCTTTTATTAATTCCATTTTTAATTATTTTATTTATTGGTGTAGTAGGTACATTTAATAGTTTTAAAATGCTTTTTAATACAAAAACACATTGGGTAGGTACAGATAATGAATTGTATATTGTTGAAAACAATAAAAAAATAACTAAAATAATTTGGAGTGATTTTTTTGGTAAAATCCTGTTTTCTGAAGTTCAAAATTCTGTAAGTTTTGATTTAAATTATTACAGTCAAAAAAAAGAAAGATATTTTGAAAAAGATAAAGGAATAAATTTTTTCAAAGAAAAACTAACACCTTTAGAACGATTTGAAAGATACTGTTTAACATATAAAACTTGCTCAATTTATGCCGCAACAGGAACAGAAAATACCGAATATATAATCAGACAGTCGATTACTAAAAACTCAATTGATTAAATCTTGTGTTTTAAGTTACAACATCTAACAAAAAACTTATTATTAATTTTATGTAAATTTCATTCCATTAAACTTTTAAATTGTAGGAAGTTTAAGTAAAACATCATTTACAAGCATTTCCATTTTGGAGAAGGCAAACCATTTTTTTCCTAAATCTTTCAATGAAGCACCTAAATGGTAAAGTTCTTTGCCATCTATAATTAAAAAACGGTCATGGGCTTGGCTAAACTCTACCAACTTTATTTCGGGATATTGACTGTTATGTTTTTGGAAATCAAGTTGTAGCTGTTTAGAAATAGTTTTGGTATAAATGGTAGCAGCTACATTTTTATTACGTTTTAACAGTAAAATCAATACCGTTTCATCCACATAATTATCAATTAAAATCAAGCTTTCTTTAGCATTTTTAATAAGGTTGGCAACAAAAACATAAGCATCAAAAATTTGCCCATCATAAAAAATTCCTTGAGTGGTTTGCGGTTTTCCTTCGTCTAATGCTTTAAAAATTTGTTCCAACTTTTCATCTGTTTTGAGCTGTTTTAATTCCATTTGATCAAGTCGCTGAAAAACAGACGCATTGTTTTGTAAAAATTTACGCATGGCAACAAAAGCTCTAGCAATAGCCACACTAACTTCATCTGCTTTTTCGCTTTTAATTACACCAGCAACTGCCGCCACACCTTGTTCTGTAAACACAAAAGGTAAGCTCCCACCAAAACTTTGTTTAGAAGGTATCGCATTTTGCGATACCATGAAATCTACCTCATTTTCTGTCAATACAAACACAAAATCATCAGGAAAACGGTTGGGATTTCTTTTTATTTGCTCACGAAGTCTTATTGGTTTTACATCATAAAATGATGCTAAATCTTTGTCTAGCATTACCTGATGCCCCCTTAATGTATATATTCGATTTTGTATTTTATCTAATGATATTAATTCCATAATATTTTAGTATTAAAATTATTGTGTAGAAAATTTATTACAACCATTCTTCCACCCTCATTTTGAACTGTCGCAAAATTTGCGACAGTTGCTTTTTCATCAAGCTCACCTTCATTAAAAACATTATTAATGTGCTTTCCTATAGTTTTTACATCTCTAACCAACACACCTTGTTCTGTAGATACATAAGGATTAGTTGAACTATGTTTTAAGCTTTCAAACCGGTCACAATTTGTGACAAGTTCAATTTTTTCACTTGTTGTTAGATGAAAACGAAATGTAATATTTAAGGTGCCAATTTGGAACCTTAAAGCCTCCCATTCTTCTTCATTCAACTGAAAAGCAAAAACCTCTGGGAACCTCATTGGATTTCTCTTCACTGCTCTATTAATGAATTTGGTTTCTGTTTGATAAAGTATAGCCAAATCACTATCCAACATCACTTGAATACCCCTTAGAGTGAAAATTCCTTTTTGTATATGTT